>NZ_JANX01000006.1 GCF_000767795.1 Inquilinus limosus MP06
GCCACCGTGATCGGCACGGTCGGCGACGCCCGCAAGGCCGAGATCGCCAAGGCGCATGGCGCCGACCACGTCATCCTGCACCGCGAGGCCGACTTCGTCGCCGCGGTGCGCGAGATCACCGGCGGCCGTGGCGCCGAGATGGCGATCGACGGGATCGGCGGCGACACGCTGCTGCGGACCTTCGACGCCATGGCGCCCTACGGGCTGATCGCCAGCCTCGGCCAGGTCGGCGGCAGCCTGCCGACCATCGATGTCGGGGAGCTCGGCCCGGCGCGGTCGATCGCCCTGGCCCGGCCCAGCGTGCTGCGCCACTACCTGCCCGACCCGGCGATCTATCCGCGCGCCGCGGCCGAGGTGCTGGCCGAGGTCGAGGCCGGGCTGCGGCCGCTGATCGGCGCCGTCTACCCGCTGGCCGAAGCGGCCGAGGCCCACCGGGCGCTGGAGGCCGGCCGCACCAGCGGGTCGGTGCTGCTGGAGACCTGATGCCGCCCGGAAGCCCCTCAGCCGACCCGCTCGACCATCAGGCTGCCCGCCGGCAACGGTTGCAGCAGGGCCTTGGCCGACGCCAAGCCGCCGAGCCAGGCCGCCCAGTCGGCGCGGCGCAGCACGGCGACCTGGCGGTCGTGGTACGGCGCGATGTCCGGGCCGGGGGCGGTGGTCAGCATGGTGAAGGCTTCGCCGAGTTCCGGCACCGCCCGCCACAGGCCGGCGATGCAGAACCAGGGCTCCCCGGCCAGGGTGAACCGCCACTTGTCCTTCCGCTTCTTGCCGGGTTCCGCCGGGTCGGTGAACTCATAGAAGCCGTCGGCGACGATCAGGCAGCGGCCGCCGGGGAACTCCCGGTTGTCGGAGCGGAAGTTGTAGACCGGCCGACCGCCCGGCCCCGGCCAGCTCCAGCGCCGCTGGACCAGGTCGACCGCCCCGCCCTCGCTCCCGCGGACGATCGGCGCCGTCTCGGTGATCCGGATGCTGTCCCGGGCCTCGAGGTTCGGCGTGCCCTCCGAGGCCCCAAGCGCGATGCCGGCGGCGGCGAAATCCGCGTTGACGGTGGCGACGTCGACCTTCGAGCTGTACTCGTTGCACATCGGCGCCGCCCCCCGATCAGCCGAAGCCGTACAGCCGGGCCGGGTTGGCCGCCAGGACCGCGTCGCGCTGCGCCGGGTCGGGCACCCAGCCGGCCAGCAGGTCGAGCAGGTCGCCGACATTCGGCATCTCGCCGGGATGGGCGACATGCGGCCAGTCGCTGCCCCACACCATCCGGTCCGCCGCCGCCTCGACCAGCGCGCGGGCGAAGGGGATGGTGTCGGCATAGGGCGGGCCGGCCGTCGAAACCCGGAAGGCGCCGGAGAGCTTGACCCAGCCCTTGCCGCGGCGCAGCAGGCCGAGCAGCGCCCGGAAGCCGGGATGGCCGGTCCCGGCCGAGGCCGGCATGTGGCCCATATGGTCGATGACGAAGGGCACCGGCAGCCGCTCCAGCCGCGGCGCCAGCTCCGGCAGCGTCCGGGCGTCGAGCAGGAACTGCAGGTGCCAGCCGAGCTCGCGGCAGCGGTCGCCCAGGCGCTCGAGCTGGTCGAAGCCGACACCGCCGCCGAACAGCACGTTGAGGCGCAGGCCCACCACGCCGGCGTCCTTCAGCCGGGCCAGCTCGGCATCCGGCGCATCGGCTTCGACCACGGCGATGCCGCGCAGCCGGCCGCGATTGGCCTCCAGCGTCTCGACCATCAGCCGGTTGTCGGTGCCGTGGACGCTGACCTGGACCAGCACGCCGCGGGCCATGCCGACGGCGTCGAGCATGCCGAGATAGGCGTCGGGCGGCGCCTCGGGCGGGGTGTAGCTGCGGCTGGTCACCAGCGGATAGTCCGGCGGCCCGCCGATGACATGGGCGTGGGTGTCGCAGGCGCCGTCCGGCAGCGCGATCCGGCGCGGCGGCCGCGGCGCCGGGTCCGGGCCCTGGCAGAGTGGCGCAGTGGCTAACGGCTCAGCCATCGGCATGCAGTGTCTTCCCCTTGGTCTCGGGCAGGGCCAAAGCGGCGAGGAACAGCAGGGCGTAGGCGCCGATGGCGAAGATCGCGATCGCCTGGCCCAGCGACATGCTGGCGCTGAGATAGCCGACCAGCATCGGGAACAGGGCGCCGACGCCGCGGCCGAAATTATAGGCGAAGCCCTGGCCGGAGCCGCGCACCCGGGTCGGGAACAGCTCGGTCAGGAAGGCGCCGACGCCGCTGAAATAGCCGGAGCCGAAGAAGCCCAGCGGGAAGCCCAGCAGCAGCACCACCTCGTTGCTCAGATTGAGGCTGGTATAGGCGAACACCATGACGATGGCGCACAGCGAGAACACGAAGAACAGCCGCTTCCGCCCGATCCGGTCGGCCAGATAGGCGCCGACAAGATAGCCGGTGAACGACCCGGCGATGACGACGGCGAGGTAGCCGCTGCTGCCGATGTCGGACAGGCCCTGGCCCTTGAGGTAGCTCGGCAGCCAGGTGGTGATGGCGTAGTAGCCGCCCTGGGCGCCGGTGGTCAGCAGCGAGGTCAGGATGGTGATCTTCAGGACCGGGCCGGAGAAGATCTCCAGAAGGCCGGGCCGGTCGCCAGTCTCTGCGATCCGGCGCTGCGTCTCGGCGAACACCGGCGGCTCGTCGACGAAGCGGCGCAGGAAGAACACCAGGATCGCCGGCAGGATGCCGATGAAGAACAGGGTGCGCCAGGCGACGGACGGATCGAAGGCCAGGAACAGCACGGTCTTGACGATCAGCGCCACCGCCCAGCCGATGGCCCAGCCCGACTGCACGGTGCCGACCGCCTTGCCGCGATGCTCCGCGCGGATCACCTCACCCATCAGCACGGCGCCGGCCGCCCATTCGCCGCCGAAGCCGAAGCCCATCAGGGCGCGGGCGATCAGCAGCTGCTCGAAGTTCTGCGCGAAGCCGCTGAGGAAGGTGAAGACCGAGAACCACAGGATGGTCAGCTGCAGCGTCCGCACCCGGCCGATGCGGTCGGCCAGCAGGCCGGCGAGCCAGCCGCCGACGGCGGAGCACAGGAGCGTCACCGTCGCGATCTGGCCGGCCTGGGCGTTGGTCAGGCTCCACAGCGCGACGATGGTCGGGATCACGAAGGAATAGATCTGGACGTCCATCGCGTCCAGGCCCCAGCCCGCAAAACAGGCCCAGAAGGTCCGCCGCTCCGGCGGCGACATCTCCTGGAACCAGGCGGTCGGGCTGGTGTCGGCCGTCTCCGTCGTCATGCTGCCCCCTCGTCGTTGCCGCCGCGTTGGGCGGGGTTTGGCGCGCCTCCCCCGGCACACCGGTACTGGCCGTCAGGCCTCGGCATCACCCTGGCGTTCCGGCGCCGCCTCGGCGAAGGCCGGCAGCGCCACCGCGCGCTCCTCGATCCCCAACAGTGTCGGGTACGGGTTGAGGTCGCAGTCGAAGCGGCGGGCGTTGTAGAGCTGCGGGATCAGGCAGCAATCGGCGATGGTCGGCATCGCGCCATGGCAGAAGGCGCCGGTGTCGGGCGACCGCGACAGCTGGGTCTCCAGCGCGCCGAGTCCCTCGGCCACCCAGTGCCGGTACCATTCCTCGATCGCCGGCTCGTCATGGCCGAGCGGCGTCCGCAGATAGCGCAGCACGCGCAGATTGTTGATCGGGTGGATCTCGCAGGCGATCGACAGCGCGATCGACCGCACCCGGGCGCGGCCCGCCGGGTCGGCCGGCAGCAGCGGTGGGCTCGGATGCGTCTCGTCCAGATACTCGATGATCGCCAGCGACTGGGTGATCACCGCCCCCTCGCCCTCCAGCGCCGGCACCAGCTTCTGCGGGTTCAGCGAGCGGTACGGCTCGGCCGCCTGCTCGCCCCGGCGCAGATGATGGAACACCGAATCGTAGTCGAGCCCCTTCAGCGCCATGGCGATGCGGACCCGATAGGCGGCCGAGGAGCGGTAATAGGTGTGCAGCTTCATGGCTTGGGTCGGCTTTCCCCGCGTGCTACCAGCGATTCCACATAGCCCGAAGCGGAGCCTCTTGCCATGACCTCGTCACGCCCGGACTCGCCACACCATACCTCGGGCCGGCCCACCATCGTCTTCGACATCGGCGCCGTGCTGCTCGAGTGGAACCCGCGGCATCTCTATCGCAAGCTGTTCGCGGACGAGGCGGCAATGGAAACATTCCTGGCCGAAGTCTGCACCCATGACTGGAATCTGTCGATGGATGGCGGCGTTCCGTTCCCGGAGGCGATCGCCGCCAAGGTGGCCGAGTTCCCACACCATGAAGAGCTGATCCGCGCCTTCGACGAGCGCTGGGAGGAGATGGTGCCGCATCTGATCGACGGTACCGTCGAGATCCTGAAAGGACTGAAGGACCGGGGCGACAAGGTCTATGCCATCACCAACTTCTCGGCCGAGAAGTTCGCCGTGGCCCTGGCGAAGTACCCGTTCCTGGGCTGGTTCGACGGCGTCATCGTCTCCGCCCATGAGAAGCTGCTGAAGCCGGATGCGCGGATCTACCGGCTGCTGGAAAGCCGCTTCGGCCTCGATCTGGCCGATTGCATCTTCATCGACGACAACCCGGACAATGTCGCCGGCGCCCGCGCCGTCGGCATGCGCGCGATCCGCTTCGAGTCGCCGGAGCAGGCGCGGCGGGAGCTGACCGAGATGGGGGCGCTGTAGGGCGCCCCGTCCCTGCCGTCATTGCGAGCGCAGCGAAGCAATGACGCCTATAGGGCTCTTCCGCCAGCTGGCCACACAAACACATAAAGACATGTTTATGTCTTGCTGAGAGTTTGCTATCCTGCCTTCGGTGCAAGCTGAGGAGCAGGAGGCCGGAGGATCGTGGAGCGTCTGCTGCAGGGGCTGAAGGCGGCGGCCGAGCCGACACGGCTTCGGATCCTGATGCTGTGCGCCCATGGCGACCTGTCGGTCACCGACCTGACGCAGATCCTGGGCCAAAGCCAGCCGCGCGTGTCGCGCCACCTGAAGCTGCTGGCCGAGGCTGGCCTGCTGGACCGGTTCCGCGAGGGCACCTTCGCCTTCTTCCGCCTGGCCGAGAGCGGCGCCGTGGCCGAGCTGGCGCGCAGCCTGGTCGACCTGATCCCCGACGCCGACGCCACCGTCGGGCTGGACCTGGAGCGGCTGGAGGCGGTGAAGCGGCAGCGCGCCGAGATGGCGGCCGGCTATTTCCGCGACAACGCCTCGCACTGGGACGAGATCCGCACCCTGCACATCGCCGACAGCGCGGTGGAGCAGGCGATCGTCGATCTGCTGCCGCCCGGCGAGATCGGCGACCTGCTGGACCTGGGCACCGGCAGCGGCCGGATGCTGATCCTGCTGGGCGAGCGGGTGCGGCGCGCGGTCGGCATCGACCTGTCGCGCGAGATGCTGTCGGTGGCCCGCGCCAATATCGAGCGCGCCGGGCTGCAGCGGCACTGCCAGGTGCGCCAGGGCGACCTGTACCAGCTGCCGGTGCCCGGCGAGTCCTTCGACGTGGCGCTGGTCCACCACGTGCTGCACCATCTCGAGGATCCGGCCGCGGCGATTGCCGAGGCGGCGCGCGTGCTGCGCCCCGGCGGCCGGTTGATCGTCGCCGATTTCGCGCCGCACGATGTCGAGAACCTGCGCACCGAGCACGCCCATCGCTGGCTCGGCTTTCCCGACGACATCTTCGCCCGCTGGCTGCAGCGGGCCGGTTTCGACGCCGAACCGCCGGTGCATCTGCCCGGCGCCCCCCTGACCGTCACCATCTGGCCCGCCAGGCGGGCGGCGCAACGGAAGGCCGCAGCATGACGACCAACATTTCCCATGCGAATGCCTCGGCCGAAGCCGGCCGCCGTGACCCGATCGTCAGCTTCGAGTTCTTCCCGCCCAAGAGCGAGGCGGCGGAGGCGACGCTGATGGAGACGGTGACGCGGCTGGCGCCGCTGGCGCCGGATTTCGTCTCGGTCACCTACGGCGCCGGCGGATCGACCCGCGACCGCACCTTCGGCATCGTCACCAGGATCCAGGACGGCAGCGGCCTGCCCACCGCCTCGCACCTGACCTGCGTCGGCGCCTCGCGCGAGGAGATCGACGGCGTCGCCCGCGCCCTGTGGGCCGCCGGCATCCGCCGCATCGTGGCGCTGCGCGGCGACCCGCCCGGCGGCGCGCCTTACCAGGTGCGGCCGGACGGCTACGCCTATGCCGCCGACCTGGTGGCCGGGCTGCGCCGCATCGCCCCGTTCGACATCTCGGTCGCGGCCTATCCGGAGGTGCATCCGGCGGCGCCCTCGGCCGATTTCGACCTGGACAACCTGAAGCGCAAGGCCGATGCCGGCGCCGACCGGGCCCTGACCCAGTTCTTCTTCGACACCGAGGCGTTCCTGCGCTTCCGCGACCGCGCCGCCGCTTCCGGCATCGGCCTGCCGATCGTCCCCGGCATCCTGCCGATCACCAACTTCGCCCGGACCAAGGAGTTCGCGACCGCCTGCGGCGCCGCGGTCCCGGACTGGCTGGAGATGCTGTTCGAGGGGCTGGACGAGACGCCGGACACGCGCCAGCTGGTCGCCGCCTCGGTCGCGGTCGAGCAGTGCCGCCTGCTGCAGACCCATGGGGTGGAGGAGTTCCACTTCTACACCCTGAACCGGGCCGAGCTGACCCTGGCGATCTGCCGTTTCCTCGGCATCCGCCCCCGCCGCGCCGAGGCCTGCGCCGCCTGAAAGGCCCCGCGATGACGGATGAGACCAAGCCGCTCGCCGACACCGACCGGCCGGAGGCGCTGGCCCAGCGCGTCTATCGCCGGCACACCCAGGCGCTGGCCGGGCTCGGCCTTGCCGACACCTTCGACTACATCTGGCGCAACAATGTCTGGGGCGCCGAGGAGTCGCGCTCGGGCCTCGGCTCCGGCCTCGACGGCACCGCCCGGCTGCGCGCCGCCATCCCGGCCCTGCTGCGCGAGATCGGCGCCGCCTCGCTGCTCGACCTGCCCTGCGGCGATTTCGGCTGGATGAGCCGGACCCATCTCGAGGGCATCTCCTACACCGGCGCCGACATCGTCGCCGACCTGGTCGCCAAGAACATCGTCCTGTACGGCGAGACCGACCGGCGCCGCTTCCTGCGCCTGGACCTGACCCGCGATTTGCTGCCCAAGGCGGATGTCGTGCTGTGCCGCGACTGCCTCGTGCATCTGTCGGCCGAGAGCATCGCCGCCGCCTTCGCCAATCTCCGCCGTTCCGGCTCGACCTGGCTCCTGACCACCACCTTCCTGGAGCTGCAGGGCAACCGTGTCATCGCCGATGGCGACTGGCGGCCGCTGAATCTGCAACGTCCGCCCTTCGGCCTGCCGGCGCCGCACCGCGTCATCGTCGAGGGCTGCACCGAGGAAGGCGGCGCCTATCGCGACAAGGCGCTGGGCCTGTGGCGCATTGCCGATCTCCCCGGCGCGGCCTGACGGAATCCTGCCCCTAGCTTGAGCAGATGCTCGCTTGACGATACAATTGTCGGCACGTGCAGAAAGCTCATGTCAGGATTCGAAGAGAAAACGAGATAAACTGTCCTTGACGCGCGGAAGCCATCGGATTAATTCCACCACGTTCAATTAATCTTCCACGCGTCGGGAGGACGATCAGGAATTGCGCCGGTCCGCCATCCGCCGCGGCACGAATTCGCTTCAGCTCCGCCGCTACAACGAGCGGCTGGTGCTGCAGACCCTGCGCCGCGCCGGCGAGGCATCGAAGGCCGAGCTGGCCCGGCAGGCGGAGCTGACCAACACCGCGATCGGCGGCATCATCGCCCAGCTGGAGGCGGACGGGCTGATCGTCTCGCTCGGCAAGCGGCACGATGGCGGCCGCGGCCAGCCCGCCACCCTGTACCGGCTGGCGCCGCAGGGCGCCTTCGGCATCGGCGTCCGGCTGGACCGCCGCAGCATGGAATCGGTGCTGATCGATTTCGGCGGGTCCGTGATCGCCCGCCGCAGCCATGACGGGCTGCTGCCGGCCCCGGCCGAGGCACTGCGCATCGCCCGCCAGGATGTGGCCGGGCTGCTGGACGTGCTGAGCCCTGCCGACCGGCCGAAGCTGGCCGGCATCGGCCTGGCCCAGCCCTACAATCTCGGCGCCTGGCTGCACCAGCTGGACCTGCCGCCGGCCGATTTCGCCGCCTGGGACGTGGTCGACTTCCCGGCGATACTGGAGGAGGCGACCGGCCTGCCCGTCTTTGGCGAGAATGACGGCACCGCCGCCGCCGTGGCCGAGCTGTTCTACGGCATCGGCCGCAGCATCGACGACTTCCTGTACCTGTTCATCGGCCCGGCCATCGGCGGCGGCGTGGTGCTGGGCGGCGACTGCCTGCGCGGCCCGACCGGCAATGCCGGCGACGTGGCGATGCTGCCGGTCGGGCCCGGGCGCCTTGCCTCGGCCCCCGCCCCTGCCGACGGCCGCGACATCCTGCTGACCCGCGCCTCGCTGAATGCGCTGTCGCGCCACCTCGCCTTCCATGATCTCCCCGGCGGCAGCCGCGCCGACCTGAAGGCCGCGATCGCCGCCGCCCGACCGCCGGTGGCGGAGTGGATCGGCGACTGCGTCGACGCGATGACCGACGCGATCTGGTCGGCCTCGGCACTGCTGGAAATCCGCAGCGTGATCATCGATGCCGATATCGACGACGGGCTGATCGACGCCCTGATCGGCCGGCTGCAGTCGCGGCTGGCCGCCACCGTGCCGGAGGCAGGCCAACCGCCGCGCCTGCTGCACGGCACCTTCGGCTGCGACGCCGGCGCCATCGGCGCCGCCAGCCTACCGATGTTCTTCAGCTTCTCGCCGCGGGCCTCGATCCTGACCCGCAGCGCCGATGAGAGAGGATGGCGCGACCATGCTGCAGCCGCAGATTAGCCCCGCCCCCATCCTGGAGATGCACGGCATCTCCAAGACCTTCCCGGGGGTGAAGGCGCTGACCCGGGTCGACCTGACCGTCTATCCCGGCGAGATCCACGCCTTGATGGGCGAGAACGGGGCCGGCAAGTCGACCCTGATGAAGGTGCTGTCCGGCGCCTATCAGGCCGATGCCGGCGGCACCATCCGCCTCGACGGCAAGGACGTGACGATCAACGGCCCGCTCGCCGCCAAGCAGCTGGGCATCGCCGTGATCTACCAGGAGCTCAGCCTGTCGCCCAATCTGAGCGTGGCGGAGAACATCTATCTCGGCCGCGAGCCGAAATCCGGCCCCTTCGTCGATCGCGCGGCGATGCAGGCCGGCTGCGAGGACGTGCTGAAGCGGCTGGGCGCGACCTTCCGCCCGACCACGCTGGTCGGCACCCTATCGATCGCCGAGCGCCAGCTGGTCGAGATCGCCCGCGCCATCCACGCCCGGGCCCGGATTCTGGTGATGGACGAGCCGACCACGGCCCTGTCGGCGCGCGAGACCGACCGGCTGTTCGAGCTGATCCGCCGGCTGAAGGCCGAGGGGCTGGCGATCATCTATATCAGCCACCGCATGTCCGAGATCTACGAGCTGTCCGACCGCGTCTCGGTGCTGCGCGACGGCAGCTATGTCGGCACGCTGGACCGCGACGGCCTGTCGGCCGAGGCGCTGGTCAAGATGATGGTCGGGCGCGACATCTCCGGCTTCTACAAGAAGGACCATGACGCGCATCAGAGCCGCGGCCGGGTGATCTTCGCGGTACGCGACATCGCCGACGGGCACCGGGTGCGCGGCTGCAGCTTTGAGCTGCATGAGGGCGAGGTGCTGGGCATCGCCGGCCTCGTCGGCTCCGGCCGCACCGAGCTGGCGCGGCTGATCTTCGGCGCCGAGGCGAAGACCTCCGGTGAAGTGCTCCTCGACGGCAAGCCGCTGCAGATCCACGGGCCGGGCGACGCCATCGCCGCCGGCATCGCCTACCTGACCGAGGACCGCAAGGGCCAGGGCCTGTTCCTCGACATGTCGGTGCAGGACAACATCAACCTCGTGGTCTGCGGCACCGATGCCGGGCCCGGCGGCGTGCTCGACCGCGGCCGGGCCAAGGTCCGGGCCCGCGACGCCATCGCCGCGCTGAAGATCCGGGTGGCCAACCCGGAGGTCACGGTCGGCGCCTTGTCCGGCGGCAACCAGCAGAAGGTGCTGCTGTCGCGCCTCTTGGAGACCAAGCCGCGCATCCTGATCCTCGACGAGCCGACGCGCGGCGTCGACATCGGCGCCAAGTCGGAGATCTACCGCATCATCGACGGGCTGGCGAAGGCCGGGATCGGCGTCATCGTCATCTCCTCGGAGCTGCCGGAGGTGATCGGCATCGCCGACCGCGCCCTGGTGATGCGCGAGGGCCGGATCGAGGGTGAGGCGGGCGGCGCGTCCGGCCGCCCCCTGACCCAGGAGGCGATCATGGCCCTCGCCACCGGCATCACCGACCCCGCCGCCGCCACTGTCCAGTAAGGGATCGTCACCCATGGCCGACAACGCCGCCACCTCCGCCGTCAATCGCGACGCCGAACGCCGGCTGATGATCCAGGGCCTGATCCGGACCGTCGGCATGCTGCCGGTGCTGATCCTGCTCTGCATCGCCTTCTACTTCATGAGCGAGGGCGGGCGCTTCGCCTCCTGGCAGAACGTGTCGATCGTGATGCAGCAGGCGGCGATCAACACCGTGCTGGCCGCCGGCATGACCTTCGTCATCCTGACCGGCGGCATCGACCTGTCGGTCGGCTCGATCCTCGCCGCCTCCGCCATGGTCGCGGTGATCGGGTCGCTGATCCCCGACATGGGGCTGGTCGGCATCCTGTTCGGCCTGGTCGCCGGCCTGATCTTCGGCCTGGCCAACGGCGTGCTGATCGCCTTCCTGCGGCTGCCGCCCTTCATCGTCACCCTCGGCTCGCTGACCGCGGTCCGCGGCATCGCCCGCCTCCTGGGCGGCGACACCACGGTGTTCAACCCGTCCCTGTCCTTCGACTTCATCGGCAATGGCACCCTCTTCGGCGTGCCCTGGCTGGTGATCATCGCCTTCCTGGTGATCGTGATCTCCTGGCTGGTGCTGCGGCGGACGGTGCTGGGCGTGCACATCTACTCGGTCGGCGGCAACCCGGACGCGGCGCGGCTGTCCGGCATCAAGGTCTGGCGGGTGCTGCTGTTCGTCTACGGCGCCTCCGGCCTGCTGGCCGGCCTCGGCGGGGTGATGTCGGCCGCCCGGCTCTACGCCGCCAACGGCACCCAGCTCGGCGTCAGCTACGAGCTCGACGCCATCGCCGCGGTGATCCTGGGCGGCACCTCCTTCGTCGGCGGCATCGGCTCGATCTGGGGCACGCTGGTCGGCGCGCTGATCATCGCCGTGCTGTCGAACGGGCTGATCCTGGTCGGGGTGCCGGACGTCTGGCAGTACATCATCAAGGGCCTGATCATCATCGGCGCCGTCGCGCTCGACCGGCTGCGCCTGCAGGGGTCGGCCCGCACCTGAGGTTCCGAGCTTCCGGAAAGGGCCGGCGGGACCTCTGGTCGCCCCGCCGGCCCCATCGCACAGACCAGGGGAGGAACCACGTGCTGAAACATGTCCTGCTCGCCGGCGTCGCGCTGGCGCTCTCGGTCGGCGCCGCCGGCGTCGCCGAGGCGAAGGATCTGAAGAAGATCGGCGTCTCGCTCGGCTCCATGGGCAACCCGTTCTTCGTCGCCCTGGCCAAGGGCGCCGAGTTCGAGGCGAAGAAGACCAATCCGAATGTCGAGGTCCAGGCCGTCGGCTACGACTACGACCTGGGCAAGCAGTTCACCCAGATCGACAACTTCATCGCCGCCGGCGTGGACATGATCCTGCTGAACCCGGGCGACCCGAAGGCGATCGGCCCGGCGATCAAGAAGGCGCAGGCCGCCGGCATCATCGTGGTCGCGGTCGACACCGCGGCCGAGGGCGCCGACGCGACGGTGACCACCGACAACGTCCAGGCCGGCGAGATCGCCTGCAAGTACATCGCCGACAAGCTGGGCAACAAGGGCAACGTCGTCATCGTCAACGGCCCGCAGGTCTCGGCCGTGGTCGACCGGGTCAAGGGCTGCCACAACGTCTGGGACAAGCTGCCGGACCTGAAGATCCTATCCGCAGACCAGGACGCCAAGGGCTCGCGTGACGGCGGCCTGGCGGTGATGCAAAGCCTGCTGACCCGGTTCGAGAAGATCGACGGCGTGTTCGCCATCAACGACCCGACCGCGATCGGCGCCGACCTGGCGGCCAAGCAGACCGGCCGCAGCGGCATCGTCATCACCTCGGTCGACGGCGCGCCGGACATCGTCGCCGCGCTGAAGGGCAACACCCTGGTCGAGGCGTCCTCGGCCCAGGACCCGTTCTTCATGGCCCGCAAGGCGGTGCAGGAGGGCGTCGGCCTGCTCAACGGCCAGAAGCCGGCCCAGGACCCCACCTTGATCCCCTCGACGCTCGTCACCCGCGACAACGTCAAGGACTACAAGGGCTGGACCGGGGAATAAGCCGTACTGCCCGGGCCGGGTCCGCGGATCCGGCCCGGGCACCTTGCCTGCTGCCGCCGCGCATGGCAGACCCGGCGCGATCGGCCATGGCCCTGCCGATTCGCCCGGCGTAAGTCTCTAGGGAACGATCGAGCCGCAACGGGCCCCGTTTCCGATGACGATCTCCCAGGCCGAACCGAAAGGGTCCGCGGGCGAAGCGGCCCCGGCCTCCATTCTGCCCGCCATCGGCTACAAGCTGGCCTCGGCCGCCCTGTTCACCTGCATGTCGGCGCTGATCAAGCAGCTGGGCGACCAGTATCCGGTCGGCCAGATTGTCTTCGTCCGCAGCTTCTTCGCCATGATCCCGGTGCTGTGGCTGGTGTATCGCCTCGGCGGCTGGAAGGTGCTGCGCACCGAGCGGCTGGGCGGGCATCTGCGCCGCTCCGGCTCCGGCCTCGTCTCGATGTTCTGCGGCTTCACTGCGCTCAGCATGCTGCCGCTGGCGACAGCCACCGCACTGGGCTACGCCGCGCCGATGTTCATCACCATCCTCGCCATCCCGCTGCTCGGCGAGACGGTGCGGGTCTATCGCTGGAGCGCGGTGGTGATCGGCTTCGTCGGCGTGCTTCTGGTGGTGCATCCGAGCCCCGCCACCGGCGTCTCGCTCGGCGCCCTGGTGGCGCTGGCCGGCGCCCTGGCCACGGCCTTCGCCATGGTCTCGATCCGCAAGATGGCGGACACCGAATCCAACGTCACCATCGTCTTCTACTTCACCCTGTCCGGCGCAGTCGTCGGCGCCGCCACCCTGCCCTTCATCGGCGTCTGGCCGGACCTGATCGACATCCCGATCCTGATCGCGGTCGGCGTTCTGGGCGGCGTGGCCCAGATCCTGATGACCAAGGCCTACCAGCTGGCCCCGGCCTCGGTGATCGCGCCCTTCGACTATGCTTCGCTGATCTTCGCCCTCGGCCTCGGCTTCCTCGCCTGGGGCGAGTTCCCGGCCCCGATCGAGCTGCTGGGCACCGCAGTGATCGTCGGTTCCAGCCTGTTCATCGCCTTCCGCGAGCGGCAGCGCCGGATCGTCCGCCCGGTCGGCAAATCCATGTGACTTCGGCGCGCTTGCGCTGCATCGGGGGATCGGAGACTGTCCGGCCATGTCGGTCGCATTCTTCGGTTCCCGAGTCGCCCGGGCCCTCGCTCTCTTCCTCGCCCTGCTGCTCGGCCCGGCCGCGGCATGGGCCGGCTGCACCGACGCCGCGGCGCCGGGGGTCAACTGGCGGCGCTGCCTGTTCGACGAGCGGCCGCTGAGCCGCGTCGACCTGACCGGCGCCCAGCTGCGCGAGGTCAGCCTGACCCGCGCCGTGCTGGACGGGGCGATCTTCACCAATGCCGAGGCCTATGGCGCCAAGTTCATCAATGCCAGCCTGAAGGGCGCCAAGCTGGACTCGGCACGGCTCGGCAACTCCGACTTCACCCAAGCCGACCTGACCGGCGCCGATCTGAGCAGGAGCGACCTGCGCAACGCCCGCTTCGTCGGCGCCAGGCTGCGCGGCGCCAACCTGACCGGCGCCGAGCTGCGCGGCACCGTGTTCCGCGACGCCGACCTGTCCGGCGCCACCTGGACCGACGGCGCCAAGATCTGCGCCGAAGGCTCGACGGGGCTGTGCGAGTAGCGCGGCCGCCGCGGTATCCGAAGAGCGAACAGAGCAAGCGATGACCAGCACCGACCGCAACCGCCCCCAGCGCGGCTTCGCCCTGCCCCTCGACCGCGTCATCGGGGTGATCCAGATCGTCGGCGGCATCGTCGGCCTGACCGAGATCGGCGAGCGGATCTATCGCGACGGCGCGGCGATCATCGCCGCGACGCAGTGGCTGGTCATGCTGGGCGCCGCCCTGCTGATGGTGCTGTGCATCGTCGCCGGCGCCCTGCTGTGGAAGCGCCGCGGCCTGGGCTATGCCCTGTCGCTGCTGGTCCAGGCCGTCCAGATCCCGATCGTCTATGCCGGCGGCGTCGCCTACCATTTCCACATGATCGCGCGGCTGCCGCTGACCGTGGTCGCCGACGGCGGGGCGATGTCGATCACGCCGGCCTACGGCATCGGGCTGGATTCGTTCCAGGGCGCGCTGTCGCTCGGCTTCTATCTCGACACGGGCCTGGCCGGGACGATCATCGCGGTCAACCTGCTGCCGCTGGTCCTCTGCATCATCCTGGAGTTGTTCCGGGAGCGGAACCGGTCGACCGGCTGATCAGCCCTTCTCCGCCAGCGCCTTGAGCGCGTCGCCGGTGAGCCGGTAGCCGGTCCAGTCGGATTTGTGATCGAAACCCAGGCGTTCATACACCTCCCGCGCCGGATTCCAGGTCAGGACCGAGAGGTCGAGGCGCTTGCCGCCGCGCTCTACCACCAGCTGGGCGATCCGGGTCACCAGCGCCCGGCCGACGCCGAGGCCGCGGGCGGAATCGCGGACATAGAGATCCTCGAGATAGATCCCCTGCCGCCCCTCCCAGGTCGAGTAGCTGGAGAAGAACAGGGCGAAGCCCAGCATCTGGCCGTCGCGCTCGGCCATCAGCGCCTCGAATTTCGGATCCGGCCCCCAGCCGTCGCGCAGCAGGTCGGCCTCGGTCGCCAGCACCGCGTCCGGCTCCTTCTCGAACACCGCCAGCTCGGTGATCATTGCCAGGATCTCCTTGACGTCACGGGGCTCGGCGGGGCGGATGACGAGGTCGGTCATGGCAGGCTCTCGGTTCGGGGTCGCGGCGATCCTCGACGCGCCCTTCGCCTGCGTCAACCGGACGCCGAGCGTTCCGATGCAGCCCGGTCATGCTATAGACAGGGGATGGTCGAACTTTCCCGGAACATGCCGGCCGGCTTCGAGCCGCCGTATCTGCAGAACCTGAACCCGGCGCAGCGCCAGGCGGTCGAGACGCTGGACGGCCCGGTGCTGGTGCTGGCCGGGGCCGGCACCGGCAAGACCCGGGTGCTGACCACGCGCCTGGCCCATCTGCTGTCGACCCGCCGGGCCTGGCCCAGCCAGGTGCTGACCGTCACCTTCACAAATCGCGCCGCCCGCGAGATGCGCGAGCGCGTGTCCCACCTGCTGGGCACGCCGACCGAGGGCTGGTGGATGGGCACCTTCCATGCCCTGGCCGCCCGCATCCTGCGCCGGCACGCCGACCTGGTGGGGCTGCGCTCCAACTTCTCGATCCTCGACACCGACGACCAGATCCGGCTGATCAAGCAGCTGATCGAGGCCGACGGCATCGATTCGAAGCGCTGGCCGGCCCGCGTGCTGCTGGGCGTGATCGAGCGCTGGAAGGACCGCGGCCTGACCCCGGCCAAGCTGAAGCCGGCCGATGCCGGCGAGGTGGCGCAGGGCCGCATGCTGGCCCTCTACACCGCCTACCAGGAGCGGCTGCGTACGCTGAACGCCTGCGACTTCGGCGACCTGCTGCTGCACAACCTGACCATCTTCCAGGAGCATGCCGACGTCCTGGCCGACTACCAGGACCGGTTCCGCTACATCCTGGTCGACGAGTACCAGGACACCAACGTCTCGCAGTATCTCTGGCTGCGCCTCCTGGCCCAGAAGCACCGCAACCTGTGCTGCGTCGGCGACGACGACCAGTCGATCTATTCCTGGCGCGGCGCCGAGATCGGCAACATCCTGCGCTTCGAGCAGGACTTCCCCGGGGCTGCGGTGATCCGGCTGGAGCAGAACTACCGCTCCACCAGCCACATCCTGGGCGCGGCCGGCCACCTGATCGCGCACAACCAAGGGCGCCTGGGCAAGACCCTGTTCACCGAGGAGCAGGGCGGCGACACCGTCATCGTCCGCAGCGTCTGGGACGGCGAGGAGGAGGCGCGCTGGGTCGGCGACGAGATCGAGAGGCTGCAGCAGCAGAAGGTGACGCTGGACGAGATCGCGGTGCTGGTCCGCGCCGGCTTCCAGATGCGCGAGTTCGAGGAGCGGTTCCTGACCCTCGGCCTGCCCTATCGCGTGGTCGGCGGTCCGCGCTTCTATGAGCGGCAGGAGATTCGCGACGCCATCGCCTATCTGCGGGTGGTGGCGCAGCCGGATGACGACCTGGCCTTCGAGCGCATCGTCAACGTGCCGAAGCGCGGGCTGGGCGACGCCACCGTGCAGCTGCTGCACACGGTCGCCCGCGCCCAGGGCGTGGCGCTGACCGAGGCGACGCTGCGGCTGATCGAGACCGACGAACTGAAGCCGAAGCCGCGCGGCGCTCTGCGCGCCCTCATGGGCGATTTCGAGCGCTGGCGCCGCCTGTCGGAGCAGGCCTCGCAGGTCGAGCTGGCCCAGACCGTGCTGGACGAGAGCGGCTACACCGCCATGTGGCAGGCCGACAAGTCGCCCGAGGCCCCGGGCCGGCTGGACAATCTGAAGGAGCTGATCAACGCCATGGAGGATTTCGAGACCCTCCAGGCGTTCCTCGAGCATGTCAGCCTGGTGATGGAGAACGAGACGGGGAAGACCGGCGAGCAGGTCACCTTGATGACCCTGCATGCCGCCAAGGGGCTGGAATTCGCCCATGTCTTCCTGCCGGGCTGGGAGGAAGGGGTGTTCCCGAACCAGCGCGCGCTCGACGATGGCGGCATCGCGGCCCTGGAGGAGGAGCGCCGGCTGGCCTATGTCGGCCTGACCCGGGCGAAGCGTCGGGCCTATGTCTCCGCCGCCGCCAACCGCCGCATCCACGGCCAGTGGCAGACAGCATTGCCCTCGCGCTTCGTCGGCGAGCTGCCGGACGCCCATGTCGAGGTGACCTCGGAGACGGGCTTCGGCGATACCGGCTATGGCGGCGGTCGCTACGCGGCCGAGGCGGCGCCGACCCGGCTGTGGACGGCACCGGCCCAGACCGGCTTCATGCGCCGCGCCCCGACTGTGATCGAGGGCAGCGGCTACGAGGTGCGGGAGCGGCCGCGCCCGGCCCGGGCGTTCAATGTCGGCGACCGGGTGTTCCACCAGAAGTTCGGCTATGGCGAGGTCCGCAGCGTCGACAGCGACAAGCTGACCATCGCCTTCGACCATTCCGGCGAGAAGCGGGTGATGGACAGCTTCGTCGTCCCCGCCACCGAGGCAGGACAATAGGCAGCAGCATGACGATGATGGTTCGAGGCGCCGCGCTGGCGCTGCTCGCCGCGCTGGCGGCATCCGGCGCGGCTGCTGCCGAGGCGGGCAGCACCGTGGTCCTGCCCGGCGGCAACGGCGAGATCGCGGCCCTGACCCTGCCCGCCGGCTGGAGCCGCAGCTTCGCCGGCACCGAGGGCAGCACCACGGTGGTCGAGTGGCGCAAGACCGACCCGGCCCGGGCCGCGGATGGCAGCATCACCGTGACCCGCATCGGCGGGCTGGGCGGCAGCGACCCCGCCGATTTCATCCGCGAGAGCGCGGACGCGCTGAAGCAGGATTGTGACGACGTGGTCCAGGGCCAGGTCCGGACCGATCCGGCCGGCACTGTCCGCACCGCGCTGGGGTGCACCAAGCGCAAGGCCGACGGCCAGGGCGAGATGCAGCTGCTGCACATCGCGGTCGGCCGCGAGGCGATCTATGTCGCCCGCCGGATCTGGCCGCTGGCGGCCTATGACAAGGCGCATCTGCCGCTGTCGACCGAGGCGATCGCCGCCGGCGGCGCCGACATCGACGACCTGCGCCTGTGCAACCTGTCCGGCGTCGGCACCGCCTGCCCGGCCGGACTGGCCGCGGCGCTGAAGGACCAGATCACCGACCTTTCGCCGCTGGTGCTGAAGGCCGCGCCGTAGGCGGCTGCCAGCGCAGCACGGACAGCATGACCAGGCACAAGGCGATGAACGTCAGCAGCGCGTTGGCAGCGTGGGAATACTCCCATTGCGCCCGCAGGGCCGCCCAGTCGTCGGGCACGGCCGTCCAGTTCGCCGTGAACTGGTTGGCCGGGTAGGTCCAGAGGAAGAACACCACGAGGGTGGCGGCGAGGCATACGGCGCCGGCCAGAGCCAGCCGGAACGGCGCCGGCTGCCGCCGCGCACCGACGGCCAGGGCGAGATCGGCTGCGATCGCCGCGACCAGCACCACGCCGAGCAGGGCCCAGCCGCCATAGATCGCCTGGACCGAGAAATAGGCCGTCTCGTCCAGGGCGAGCTTGTTCGGCATGGCCAGCAGATGCGCGCCGCCCGGAACCAGCGCCAGGGCGGTCAGCACCACGGCCAGGAACTGCAGCGCCTTCATCGGCAATCCCATCGGTTTCCGAGGAAACTAGATGCCGCTGACGCCGCGGGAACCCCGGCCCGGCTCAGCCGAGCGGAAAACCCAGCGCCTCCGCCTCCTGCGGCCGCAGCACGCCGTCCGCGACCCGGCCGGACGCGGCCTGCCAGTCATGGAGTGTCTTGGCGGTGAAGCCGTTGAACACGCCGGCGGTGAAGCCCCAGTCCGGGATCAACCCAAAGGCGATGAAGGCATCCTGCAGCAGCCGCACCTCATGCCCGCTCGACCCAGGCATCAGCCGCGACAGGGCCGGGTCCGCTCCGCGTTCCGCCACCAGGCGCAGATGCCGGCCGGTGACCAGCAGGTCGTCGAAGGCGAGGCCGGTCTCGGCCAGGTCGGGGCTGGCGGCAAGCCCCGCCGCGACGCGAAAGCCGGCGTAGTCGCCGGTCGGGGCGGCCGGCGGCAGGTGCCGGCCCGGCAGGGTCTGGCAGCCGGCCGAGGAGAATTCGATGCCGTCGCCCGGCCAGCCGGCGGCGTGGATGTTGTCCTCCGGCACGCAAATGTCGAAACGGCCGGACAGGTCGTATCCCGCGCCGTCGGGCGAGCGCCAGACCGGCACCTCGACGGTGCGGTCGAGCTGGAATGCCCCCTCCTCCGCCGGGCGGCCGGCGGGGACATGCGGGCCGACGACATAGGGGTGCAGCCCCGGCGCCAGCATGTTGGTGATGCGCCGGTCCGGCGCCTCGGCCTGGCGACGCATGTAGTGGGCATTCGGCACGGTCGAGCCGGACCAGGCGACCAGCCGCCCCGCCGGCCGGTCCCAGACCCCGAGGACGCAGCGCGGCACGTGATGGTCCGGCCGCGCCTCCCGCAGCCGCAACGCCCCGCTCCAATGCCGAGCGGACTCCGGCTCGGCCAGGCCGCAGCCCCGCAGCCCGAACAGGATCTTCGCCCCGCGCGGCCGAAAGCGGGACAGGCGGCACAGCGCCTCGAAGGTCCCGGCCTCCGCGGTGAAGACGGTGTCGGCGAAGGACGCCGCCAGATGGGCGTAGTTCGGCGACCGGTGGTCGTCGTGCCAGACGGGCGGCATCCGCGTCCTCTACCCTTCGAGCAGCGCGTGCAGCCGGGCCCCGAGCGCCGGCAGGAACCGGCGGCTCTGCGCCATGTGTGGGCCGGTGGTGTACACCGCGGCGACCAGGCTGCGGCCGGACGGCGCCTCCCAATAGGCCATGTCGTGCCGGGTCTCGCTGGTCCAGCCAGCCTTCGACCACAGCGGGACATTCCGTGGCAGCGCTTCGCCCAAAAAGCCGCGGACCTGGTCCGAATAGTCGGGCGGCAGCCGGTCCGGGTCGCGCTCCGGCTCCCGGTCCAGCAGGTCCAGCATCCGGCCGCAGGCGGCGGGCGAGACCAGCTGCCCGGCGACGATGCCGTGCAGCAGCGCCGCCGCGGCGCGCGGGGCGATCAGGTTGCCGCCATGGGCCCGCGCCGCCTTCTCGCGGCCATAGGGCGAATCCTCGTAGGTGCTGTGCCACAGCCGCAGCCGCTCGAACTCCGGCCAGCCCCAGCTTTGGAACCAGCGATGGATCGCCTGGCGCTTGTCCCACCAGGCCGCCATCTCCGCCTCCGGCAGCGGGCCGCCTGGGGTGGTGCCGGTCATGCGGCCGAACAGGTAGGTGGTGGCGTCGTTGCTGGACTGGCGGATCATCGCCGAGAGCGCTCGCAGATCCTCGTCATCCGGCTGCAGCTGCCCGGTCTCGATCCAGTGCTGGAAGGCGACCAGGTAGAAGCTCTTGCTGGTGCTGGCCGGGTAGACCGCGACCTCGTCGCGGTGGCCGAACATCGCCCCGTCGGAGTAGCGATCGGCGGCACCGTCGCGCAGCCGGCCGGGATAAAGCCGGAAGGTCAGGCCGAAATCCTCGGGCCCGACCTCGCCCTTGAGCTCGTCGAGCAGGTCCCGGACCAGCGCCGCCCCCGCCGCGGCCGCGTCGAGCCCGCCCATCAGCCGGCACACGCGGCGACGAAGGCCGCCAGCACGGCGCGGTCGGCCTCGCTGCGCAGGTATTCGGGGTGCCATTGCACGCCGAGGCAGAAGCGTTGCCCCGGATGCTCCACCGCCTCGACCACCCCGTCGGGGGCGACGCCGGAGACGACCAGCGCCGGCCCGGCCGCCTTCACCGCCTGGTGATGCGAGCTGTTGACGCCGAAGCGGGCCGCGCCGGTGATGCGGGCCAGCAGCGTGCCGGGCGTGACCTCGACCTCATGTGCGGCCTTCCAGCCGGCCGGGTCGTGGATCTTCCGCTCCGGGCTGTGGTCCAGCGCGTTCTCGATCTCGGCCGGGATGTGCTGCACCAGCGTGCCGCCCAGCACCACCGCCAGCAGCTGCTCGCCGCCGCAGATGCCGAGCACCGGCTTGTTGCGCGCCACCGCGCCCTGCACCAGCGCCCATTCGAACTGGGTGCGCACCGGCTTGGTCTTCACCGTCTCGTGCACCGAGCTGGCGCCCCAGAGCGCGGGGTCGACGTCGAAGCCGCCGCCGGTGACGACGATGCCGTCGCACAGGTCCAGATAATGGTTCGCGGCATCGACCAAATGCGGCAGCGCCAGCGGCACGGCGCCGTACTCGGCCAGCGAGCCGCAATAGTTCTGCCGCAGCGCGTACCAGGGCGAGGAGGAGTAGCCGCCCGCCTCCTCGGCATCCAGGGTCACTCCGATGACGGGTTTCGCGCTGGGCATGATGGTCCTGCGTGGAAGCGGAACGGGTCTCCCGGTGATGCCCGGCGGCCCGGCGGCTGTCAAATTCCGGCCGGTTATGGGATCCGCATCGGCCGTTATCGCCTGGCGCTCCGCGTCCTTTGCGTCGGCTTGCCGGTGAGATGGTCGAGGAACAGATGCGCCGCCTGCGACAGCGGGTAGTTCTCGTGGTGCAGCGCGGTGATCGGCAGGGTGATCTCCGGCACGATGGCGCGGGCGGTGACGTCCGGCACGGCCCAGGCCTGGGCGGTGTGCTCGTCGACGATGGCCGACCCGGTGCCGTAGCGCACCAGCGGCAGGGCCAGGTAGTAGGTCTGGATCAGGTTGCGCGGCGCGTAGCGGATGCCGGCGCGGCCGAAGGCGTCGGACAGGGTGGCGCCGATCGAGGTGTCGGGGTCGACGCCGATCAGCGTCTCCACATCGATCCGGTCGAGCGTGATCTCCGCCGCCTCGCCTTTCGCCAGCGGCGCGGTCGACAGGTGCACCAGGCGCGAGGTGCCGATCGCGATCTTGCGCATCCCCGGCGGCAGCGCCGGCTCATAGGCGATGGCGAGGTCGAGGTCGTTGGTGGCGACGAGGTCCAGGATCTCGCGGGTGTGATGGGTGCGCAGGTCGAAGCTGACACCGGGATGGCGGCGGTGGAACGACGCCATCTGTTCGGTCATGAAGCCGAAGCCCAGGCTGGGCAGGCAGGCGATGCGGACATGGCCCTCGCGTCCGCGCCGGAGATTGGCGGCGATGCTGGAGATCCGCTCCAGCCCGGCGAAGGTGCGGTCGATCTCGACCTCCAGCAGCTTGGCCTCGCGGGTCGGCACCAGCTTGCCCTTCACCCGCTCGAACAGCCGCAGGCCCAGCTGGTCCTCGGCATGGCGCAGGAGCTTGCTGACCGCCGGCTGCGAGACGTTCAGCAGCTCCGCCGCGCCGGTGATCGACCCGGCTTTCTGCACCGCCTGCAGCGCCTCGATATGCCTCAGCCTGATCGTCATCGTGCCGTCACCCTCCCCGGACCGGGATGGCACACTGGTCGAGGCATGACAAGCGCGCCCGGCCGTGCGAGGGTCCCGGCCATGATCCGCATCACCGCCCGCATCGCGCTGGACGAGCGCGACATCGAGGAGAGCTTCATCCTCGCCTCCGGCCCGGGCGGGCAGAACGTCAACAAGGTCGCGACCGCGGTGCAGCTGCGCTACCCGATCGACCGCGCCGGGATGCCGGACGACATGCGGGCGCGCCTCGAGACGCTGGCCGGGCAACGCCTGACCAAGGACGGCGTGCTGGTGATCACCGCCCGCGAGCATCGCAGCCAGGAACGCAACCGGGCCGAGGCATTGGCCCGGCTGGTCGAGCTGTTTCAGCGCGCCGCGGTGGCGCCGAAGAAGCGCCGGCCGACCCGGGCGACGCTGGGCAGCAAGATCCGGCGGCTCGACAGCAAGAGCAAGCGGTCGGCGGTGAAGCGGATGCGCGGCAGCCCCGGCGACGATTGAGGCCATGCGCGCGGGCGGGGTCAGGCCGGCGCCGACGCGAACCGGAATTCGCTTCAAATTGCCGCCATCTTGGCCGCTTATGATGATCGTCCCATGCGCCGGGGGCGTGGGACATGGAGGGGGAGATCGTCATGAGTCTGGTCCTGCCGCGTCGCGTGCTCGCGATCGCGTTGACGCTGGCCTTGGCCGGAACCGCCGCCGCGCAGACGCCGCCGGCGACCACCGCGCCGGCGCCGGCCGACCGGGCCGCGGCGATCGAGGCAGAGCAGAATGCCGCCTTCGAGGCCGCCAACAAGGTCGCCAAATTCGGTCCGGCGGAGATTCCGCTGATCGATCAAGGCACGCTGACGCTGCCGGCAGGCTATGCCTTCGTGCCGCAGCCGGAGGCCGGCCGGATCGAGCGAGCGAACGGCAACAGCACCGGCGACACCCTGGTCGGCCTGGTCTTCCCGGACGGCGACGCGAACTGGTACGCGTCGCTCGACCACATCAAGGAAGGCTACATCCGCGAGGACGATGCCAAGGACTGGAACGCCGACGAGCTGCTGACCAATCTGAAGGATGGCACCGAGGCCAACAACGAGGACCGCGCGGCGCGCGGCTTCCCGCCCCTGGCCGTGACCGGCTGGATCGAGTCGCCGCAATACGACGCCGCCACCCATCGCCTGGTCTGGTCGGCGCGGGTCGTGCGCAAGAACGACACGCAGGACGAGGGCTCGGCCAACTACAACACCTATGCGCTGGGCCGCGAGGGCTATTTCAGCCTGGACCTGGTGACCTCGACCCGCAGCATCGACGGCTTCAAGACGAACGCCCGCGAGCTGCTGAACGCGATCAGCTACAGCCCCGGCAAGCGGTACGAGGATTTCACCGAAGGTACGGATCGGGTGGCCGAATACGGGCTGGCGGCGCTGGTGGCCGGCGTGGCGGCGAAGAAGCTGGGGCTGATCGCCATCATCGGCGCCTTCGTGCTGAAATTCGCCAAGGTCATCGTCATCGCCGTCGGCGCCTTCGGCGTCACCCTGGCCAAGCTGTTCCGGCGCAAGCCGCGCGACGGCGGCGTCGCCTGACCGGCCTCGGCATCCGGCATGATCAAGCTGCTCCTGCTGCTGGTCGGCGGGCTGAAGTTCGGCCCGCTGCTGCTGACCGGCGGCACCATGCTGCTGTCCCTGGTCACCTATGCCTTCTTCCTCGGCTGGGGTTACGCCGCCGGCTTCGTCGGGCTGCTGCTAGTGCACGAGATGGGGCACTACATCGCGGCGAAGCGGCGCGGCCTGAAGGTCGGGGCGCCGACCTTCATTCCGTTCGTCGGCGCCTGGATCCAGCTGAAGCAGCAGCCGATGGACGTCGAGACCGAGGCCTATGTCGCCTTCGCCGGCCCGTTCCTCGGCACGCTCGGCGCCTTCGCCGTCTATTTCTGGGCGCGGGAGGTGGACAGCCGGCTGCTGCTGGCCGTGGCCTATTCCGGCTTCTTCCTGAACCTCCTGAACCTGCTGCCGGTGTCGCCGCTGGATGGCGGCCGGATCACGGCGATCCTGTCGCCGCGGATCTGGCTCCTGGGCGCGCCGATCATGCTGGGCCTGCTGCTGTACAGGCCCAGCCCGGTGCTGCTGCTGGTGGCTCTGTTTGCGGCGCCGCAGGTGCTGAAGGCGTGGCGGCATGACCCGAACAGCCCGGAGGCGCAGGCTTATTACAACGCGCCGCTGGACGCCCGGATCGAGTATGGCGTGCTGTATCTCGGCCTGACCGCGCTGCTGGCCATCATGACCTACAGCGTGCACGGCATGCTGGAGGGTTCCCGTCCGTTCTGACCGCGTCGCCGCGGGCACGTCCGCCTAGGCCGGGTTCGAGATCTCGATCAGGTTGGCGTCCGGGTCGCGCAGATAGACCGAGCGGAGCGGGCCGGTGGCGCCGGTGCGGGGCACCGGCCCTTCCTCGATCGCGATGCCGAGCCGTTGGAGATGGGCCACCACCTCCTCCAGCGGCGTCGCGGCGATGAAGCAGAGATCGCCCGATCCCGGCGTCGGTCGCAGCGCCTTCGGCTCGAACTCATGCCCCATCTGGTGCAGGTTGATCTTCTGGCCGCCGAAGCGAAGCGCCTTCCGGCGGCCTTCGGGAGTATCGGGGCCGAAGGTCTCGGCCGTCATGCCGAGCGCACGGGTGTAGAAGTCGCAGGTCGCCTCGATGCTGGCCACGGTCAGCACCAGATGGTCGAGATGGTCGATGCGGATCATGTCGTCCTTCTCCTCATTCCGGAGAGGATAGGACGGCGCGCCGGTCAGTCCCAGCGCCCGTCCCGGCGGAAGCGGTCGCCGCCGACCTCCAGGGTCCCGTCCGCGACGGTGCCGGTGGCGGTGAAGCCGGAATCGTCGGCGAAGAAGATCCGGCCCGGGCCGCGGATCTCCCAGCGCCCGGTATAGGCGCTGCGCCGGGCGCCGCGCGCCTCGTCATAGCGGCCGCCGGCCAGCAGCTCGAGCCGGATATGGCCGTTCTCGGTGATCCATAGGCCGACGAGATCGGCTTCGGACAGGGATGAGTCGGTTCGGGTCATGTCGATGGCCTGTGCGGGAGTGGGCGAGGTCTGGGCGTCGGCGTCCGGGGCACAGAGGGCCGCCAGGGCCGCCAGGGCGATGCGGGAGGGCGCCGTCATGCCGCCGCTCAATAGGCCTGGGCGGTCGGGCGCACGACCAGCTCGTTGACGTCGACCTCCGGCGGCTGGGCCACGGCATAGGCGATGGCGCGGGCGATGGCCTCGGCCGGGAGCAGGTCGCGGCGGTAATCCTCGATCGCCGCCCGCCGCAGCTCGGGGTCGGAGATGCCGTTGGCCAGTTCCGATTCCGTCGCGCCCGGCGCCACCACCGTGACCCGGATGCCGCCGCCGATCTCCTGCCGCAGCCCCTCGGAGAAGGCGCGCACGGCATATTTGGTCGCCGAATAGACCGCCGCGGTCGGCACGATGCGCCGGTCGGCCACCGAAGTGACATTGACCACATGGCCGCCGTCCTGGGCGCGGAACACCGGCAGCGCCGCGGCGACGCCGTACAGCACGCCCCTGAGGTTGACGTCGACCATCCGGTCCCACTCCTCGACCTTCAGGTCCGCCACCGGGGACAGCGGCATCACCCCGGCATTGTTGACGATCACGTCCAGCCGGCCGAACTGCGCCACCGCGGCCTGGACGAAGGCCTCGACATCCTCGCGCCGGGTGACGTCCAGGCGCTGCAGCGCCACCCGGCCGCCGTCGCGCCGGATTTCCTCGGCCACGGCCTCCAGCCGGTGCAAGCGGCGGGCGCCCAGCATCACGGCCGCGCCGGCCTTGGCGAAATGGCGGGCCACGGCCTCGCCGATGCCGCTCGACGCGCCGGTGACGGCGATGATCTTGCCTTCCATGGGAGTCTCCATCGGGTGCGGCGCCGATCGCCGCTGCCTGGGACCCTATGGCTTGACCATTCACGACACGAGCGCATAGTCGACATCATTTCGATGACTGGGAGTCGTGCTCATGGCCTTCGACGGCCGCCTGCTGAGCGGCATCAGCGCCTTGGCCGCGGTGGTCGAGGCCGGCAGCTTCGTGCGGGCCGCCGACAGCCTGGGCCTGACCCAGTCCGGCGTCAGCCGCGCCGTGGCCCGGCTGGAGGCGCGGCTGGGCGTGCGCCTGTTCGACCGCACGCCGCGGGCGGTGACGCTGACCGAGGAGGGCCGCCGCTTCTATGACGGGGTGATGCCGCACCTGACCGGCATCGAGGAGCGGGCGGCCGAGGCGTCGGGCAGCGCCACCGCGGTGCGCGGCCGGCTGCGGGTGAATGCCGACGCCGCCTTCGGCCATTACGTCCTGGCCCCTCGCCTGAGCGCCTTCATGGCGCGGCATCCGGAGATCGAGCTGGAGCTGGTGGTGCGTGACCGCATCGGCGACCTGGTGGCGGAGGGCTTCGACATCGCCCTGCGCTTCGGCGAGCCCGAGCCGTCCGGCCTGAACAGCAGGCTGCTGCTGGAGACGCGGGTAATCACCTGCGCCGCGCCCGACTATGTGGCGCGGCGCAGCCGGCCGCAGCACCCGGACGACCTGGTGCGGGACAACCATGAGTGCGTGCTGGTGAAGGACGCGGCCACCGGCCGGCCTTATGAGTGGGAGTTCCGGCGCAAGGCCGAGGTGCTGTCGGTGCCGGTCAAAGGCCGGCTGACGGTGAACGACGCCGGCGGCCTGATCGGCGCGCTCTTGGGCGGCCAGGGCATCGGCCAGCCGCTGGAGTTCAGCGTGCGCGACCTGCTGGCCGATGGCCGGCTGGTCCGGCTGCTGTCCGACTGGTCCGACGAGCGCTTCCCGGTCTACGCCTATCACCGCTCCCGCGGCCTGCCCTCGGCCCGGGTGCGCGCCTTCCTCGACTTCGTGTTCGAGATCACGGTGTAGACCAAAGAAAAGGGGCGCCGAAGCGCCCCTTCCCTGTCGTCCCGGCCTTCAGGCCGCCGCGGCGAGCGGCTGGGGCTCCAGCACCAGCCGCTCCTCGCCGGCCGTGACCTTGACCGTGCTGTCGTCGACCACCTTGCCCTCCAGGATCGCCGTCGCCAGCGGGTTCTGCAGCTCGCGCTGGATCACCCGCTTCAGCGGCCGCGCCCCGTAGACCGGGTCGTAGCCCTGATCCGCCAGCCAGCCCTTGGCCTTGTCGTCCAGATCCAGCACCACCTTGCGGTCGGCCAGCAGCTGGCGCAGACGCTGCAGCTGGATCTCGACGATGCCGGTCATGTTGGCGCGGCTGAGCCGGCGGAACACGATCATCTCGTCGAGCCGGTTCAGGAACTCCGGCCGGAAGTGCTGACGCACCGCCATCAGCACCTTCTCGCGGCTGACGAAGTCGATCTCGCCCTCGTCATCGCCCTGCTCGATCGAGGCCACGGCGAGATGCTCGGAGCCCAGATTCGAGGTCATGACGATCAGCGTGTTGCGGAAATCGACCGTCCGCCCCTGCCCGTCGGTCAGGCGGCCGTCGTCCAGCACCTGCAGCAGCACGTTGAAGACGTCCGGATGGGCCTTCTCGACCTCGTCGAACAGCACCACCTGGTAGGGCCGGCGCCGCACCGCCTCGGTCAGCGCCCCGCCCTCGTCATAGCCGACATAGCCCGGCGGGGCGCCGATCAGCCGGCTGACCGCGTGCTTCTCCATGAACTCCGACATGTCGATGCGGACCATCGCCGTGTCGTCGTCGAACAGGAACTCCGCCAGCGCCTTGGTCAGCTCGGTCTTGCCGACGCCGGTCGGACCCAGGAACAGGAAGCTGCCGATCGGCCGGTTCGGGTCCTGCAGCCCGGCGCGGGCGCGCCGCACCGCATTGGCCACTGCCGTCAGCGCCTCGTCCTGGCCGACGACCCGGGTCTTCAGCTTCTCCTCCATATGGAGCAGCTTGTCGCGCTCGCCCTCCAGCATCTTGTCGACCGGCACGCCGGTCCAGCGGCTGACCACCGCGGCGATATCGTCGGCCTGCACCTCCTCGCGCACCATGTGCGATGCCTGGGCCGCCTCGGCCTCCTTGAGCTTCTTCTCCAGCTCCGGGATCACGCCATAGGTCAGCTCGCCGGCGCGCGCCCAGTTGCCCGACCGCTGCGCCTGCTCCAGCTCGCCGCGGGCCTGGTCCAGCTGCTCCTTGACCTTGGTCGCCGCGGACAGCTTTTCCTTTTCCGCGGTCCAGGCGGCGGTAAGCGTCGAGGACTGCTCCTCCAGCTCCGCCAGCTCCTGCTCCAGCTTGGCCAGGCGGTCCTTCGAGGCCGTGTCGGTCTCCTTCTTCAGGGCCTCACGCTCGATCTTCAGCTGCATCGCGCGCCGGTCCAGCGCCTCGATCTCCTCGGGCTTGCTGTCGACTTGCATCCGCAGCCGCGACCCGGCCTCGTCGACCAGGTCGATCGCCTTGTCCGGCAGGAACCGGTCGGTGATGTAGCGGTTCGACAGGGTCGCCGCCGCGACGATCGCGCCATCGGTGATGCGCACGCCGTGATGCAGCTCGTACTTCTCCTTCAGGCCGCGCAGGATCGAGATCGTGTCCTCGACCGTTGGCTCGGAGACGAAGACCGGCTGGAACCGCCGGGCCAGCGCCGCGTCCTTCTCGACATGCTTGCGGTACTCGTCGAGCGTGGTGGCGCCGACGCAGTGCAGTTCGCCGCGCGCCAGGGCCGGCTTCAGCATGTTCGACGCGTCCATGGCGCCGTCCGCCTTGCCGGCGCCGACCAGCGTGTGCATCTCGTCGATGAACAGCACGATCTCGCCAGCGGCGGCGGTGACCTCCTGCAGCACGGATTTCAGCCGCTCCTCGAACTCGCCGCGGAACTTGGCGCCGGCCACCAGCGCGCCGAGGTCGAGCGCCAGCAGGCGCTTGTTCTTCAGGCTCTCCGGCACGTCGCCATTGACGATGCGCAGGGCCAGCCCCTCGACGATCGCGGTCTTGCCGACGCCGGGCTCGCCGATCAGCACCGGGTTGTTCTTGGTGCGGCGCGACAGCACCTGGATGGTGCGGCGGATCTCCTCATCCCGGCCGATCACCGGGTCGAGCTTGCCCGACCGCGCGGCCTCGGTCAGGTCGCGCGCGTATTTCTTCAGGGCGTCGTACTGGCCCTCCGCCGTGGCGGTGTCCGCCGTGCGGCCCTTGCGCATGGCGTCGACGGCGCGGTTCAGCGTCTGCGGCGTGATGCCGGCCTGGGCCAGGGCCGCGCCGGCGCCGGTCTCCTTGGCGATGGCGAGCGCGAGCAGGAGGCGCTCGGCCGCGACATACTGGTCGCCGGCCTTCTTCGCCTGCTCCTGCGCCTGGTCCAGCACCCGCGCCAATTCGCGGCTCATATAGACCTGGCCGCCGCCGCCCTCGACCCTGGGCTGCTTGGCCAGCGCCTGCTCCACCGCCTGGGACGCGGCCTCGGGCCGGCCGCCGGCGCTGCGGATGAGGTTGGCCGCCAGGCCCTCCTCGTCATCCAGCAGCACCTTCAGCAGGTGCTCGGGCAAAAGCTGCTGGTGGCCGCGGGTCAGCGCCGCGGTCTGAGCGGCCTGGAGGAATCCCTGGCTGCGCTCGGTGAACTTCTGAAGGTCCATACACTCTGTCTCCACTGTCCGGCGCGGTCGTCTTGCTCGAAGCCCGACCCCGCCTTGATCCACGTCATGTGCGATCCGGGAGGATGCAGGACTGATGTAGGAGTGTGGCCGGGCCGCAACAAGGGCCGTCGGAGCGGTCTTTGAAGGACGGCTTCGGACGGCCGGCGCGAGGTCCTGTACCAATCGCGCATAGCGGCGATCCTCGGCGCGCTGATTGTTTCCGGCAGCGATAACGCGCTAGGGTTTTGTCCCGTATCGCCGGACCGACCGCCATGACCGCCGCCCGCCTCGCCGACCTGTACCGCTACCCCGTCAAGGGCTTGGCCGGGCAGGCGCTCGCTGCCGCCGACCTCGCGCCCGGCGGGACGGTGCCGCATGACCGGCGATTCGCCATCGTCCACGGCGCCAGCCAGTGCGACCCGACGGCGCCGAGCTGGCAGCCGAAGCGGCAGTTCCTGCAGCTGATGACCGATGAGCGGCTGGCCCTGTTGGGCATCGATTACGACGATGCCACCGAGGCGCTGACGCTGAAGCGCGACGGCAAGCAGGTGGCGCGCGGCCTGCTGTCGATGCCGATCGGGCAGGAGCTGATCAACCAGTTCCTGAACGCCTTCATGAAGGACCCGCGCGGCGCGCTGAAGATCGTCGCCGCCCCCGGCATCGCCTTCACCGACAAGCCGGAGAAGCTGGTCTCGCTGATCAACCTGGCCTCGGTGAAGGACATCGAGCGGGTGACCCGCGCGCCGGTCGACCCGCGGCGCTTCCGCGGCAATCTGATCCTCGACGGCCTGCCGGCCTGGGCCGAGTTCGACTGGATCGGCAAGGAGCTGGAGATTGGTGCGGCGCGGCTCAGGGTCGTGTCGCGCATCACCCGCTGCGCCGCCACCAACGTCAACCCGGCGACCGGCGAGCGCGACCTGAACATCCCGAAGGCGCTGATGACCGGCTTCCGCCACGCCGATTGCGGCATCTACGCCGAGGTGATCGGCGGCGGCCGGATCGCGCCGGGGGATGCGCTGACGGTCGTGTAGGCGGCCGGCAACGTCGCTCTTGACCGGACGAGGATCGATCGCATGTTATTACATGCGTGATCACGATCCTTGAGGCTCCACATGGTCGCCCTGAAGCTGCGCGCGATCGGCAATTCGGTCGGAGCGGTCCTGCCCAAGGATGTGCTGACCAGGCTCCACGTCCAGGAGGGCGATACGCTCTACCTGACAGAGGCGCCGGACGGTTACCGGCTGACGCCCTACGACCCCGACTTCGAGGCGCAGATGGACGCAGCCCGCAAGGTGATGAAGAAGCGGCGCAACCTGCTGCGGGAGTTGGCGAAGTAGGTGGATGCGCCGCGCTGGATCGGCCGCGCGGTCGTCCTGGCGCTGCATGATGAGCAGTTGGCGGAGCATGGCGGCGCCCCGGGCCTGCGCGACGCCGGCCTGCTGGACTCCGCTCTCGACCGGCCACGTAACCTGCTCGCCTATGGTGCGCCCGATCTCGCGGCCCTCGCCGCGGCCTATGGCTTCGGCCTGATCCGGAACCACCCCTTCGTCGATGGCAACAAGCGGGTGGCCTTTGTGGTTACCGAAACCTTCCTGGCCCTCGCGGGGCAGGAGATCGCCGCGGACGACGCCGAATGCCTGTCGATCTGGCTGACCCTGGCGGCCGGCGAGGTGTCGGAGGACGAGCTCGCGGCCTGGCTGCGGCCGCGGCTCATCCCCCTGCAGCCATAATTGCGACGCTTACGGCCGCACCGGCCCGGTGCCGGCGCCGGTGCGCTCGATCGCGGCGGCGATCTCGGCGACGTCGTCCGGCGTCAGCTCCAGAGTCGCGGCGTCGATCCAGCCATCGACC
>NZ_JANX01000007.1 GCF_000767795.1 Inquilinus limosus MP06
GTCGAGAGCCTGCCGCACCGGCCGGCCGCCCCCGGCGGCGACGTACCGCCGGAGCTGATCCGGGCGATGCTGGCGCCGCCGCCGGAGGGGCCGGGCGAGCTGCAACCGCTGCTCGACCGGCTCGACCAGGCCTCGTCCTACGCCTATGAGGCGGGCAGCCCCGGCTTCTATGCCTACATCCCGGGCGGCGGCCTGTTCACCTCGGCCGTGGCGGATCTCTACAGCGGCGTCACCAACCGCTATGTCGGCCATGCCTTTGCCGCCCCGGCGATGGTGGCGCTGGAGCAGGGGATGGTGCGCTGGCTGTCCGGGATCTGCGGCCTGCCGGAGGGCGGCGGCGGCCTGCTGCTGACCGGCGGGTCGATGGCCACGCTGTGCGCCGTGATCGCAGCCCGCCATGCCGGGCTGGGCGACGACCTGGCCGGCGGCACGCTCTATGTCAGTGCCGAGACGCATCATTCGGTGGCGAAGGCGGCGCGGCTGGCCGGGCTGGCGGCGGGGGCGGTGCGCATCGTGCCCTGCGACGCGGCGCTGGGCCTCGACCCGGACGCGCTGGCCGGCATGATCGCCGATGATCGCGCGGCCGGGAAGCGGCCCTTCCTGGTGGTCGGCACCGCCGGCACCACCAACACCGGCGCGATCGACCCGCTGCCGGAAATGGCGGCGATCGCCCGGCGCGAGGGGCTGTGGTTCCACATCGACGGCGCCTATGGCGGCATGTTCCGCCTGACCCGGCGCGGCCAGGCCCGGCTGCGCGGCATGGAGCAGGCGGATTCCATCACCCTCGACCAGCACAAGACGATGTTCCTGCCCTTCGGCGCCAGCGCCCTGGTGGTGCGCGAGCCGCACCGTCTGGCCGCCGCCTACCAGGCCGACGCCGCCTACCTGGCCGGCATGGATGGCGGCCTGGGCCTGCCCGATTTCTCCGATCTGGGGCCGGAGCTGACGCGCGGCATGCGCGGGCTGCGGATGTGGCTGCCGCTGCATCTGCACGGCGTCGGCGCCTTCCGCGACGCGCTGGACGAGAAGCTGGACCTGGCCCGGTTCGCGTATCGCCAGCTGCTCGACGAGCCGGCGCTGGAGCTGCCCTGGCAGCCGCCGCTCAGCATCGTGCCTTCCGCATGCGGCCGGCCGGGCCGGGCCCTGACGCCGCGCGGCGGGCCGACCAGGCCAGCCAGGCGCTGCTCGACCGCATCAACGCCGGTGGCCGGGTGCGCCTGTCCGGCACCACCATCGGCGGCCGGGTCACGCTGCGGCTGTGCATCGTCGTGCACCGCGCCCATGCCGACCGGGTGGCCGAGGCGATCCGGATCATCCGCGCCGCCGTGCGCGCCGTCCAACCCCTCATCACCCCCTGACCGGAGACTCCGCGATGCGCAAGACCCTGTTCCTCGCCCTACTGTGCCTCGCTTTGCCGGCCGGTCCCGCGGCCCGCGGCCAGGAGGCGGCCGCGGCGATGTCGTGCCGGACCGTCGGCGGCGACGGGATGCTGCAGGCCGAGCTGCTGTTCGGCCGCAGCATCGAAGGCCGGGCCAACGTGTCCGACGCCCAGTGGTCCGACTTCCTGGGCCGCGAGGTGACGCCCCGTTTCCCGGACGGGCTGACCGTGTTCGAGGCCTCGGGCCAGTGGCGCGACGGCGAGACTATCGTGCGCGAGCCGTCCTTCGTCGTCCTGATCCTGGCGCCGCATGCGCCGGACACGCTGGCCCGCCTGGCCGAGATCCGCGCCGCCTATAAGAGCCGGTTCCGCCAGCAATCGGTCGGGCTGGCCCTGGCCCCGGCATGCGTCGACTTCTGATGTCTGCGCCATGGAGGACATGCGCAGGCGCGTGGCAACGGTGATCGCGGGCTGGCGCGGCGTCGGGCGGCCGGTACAGGTCGCGTGCCATCACGACCGGTTCGGGAAACCGTCTGCGATGGCCGGTGTCAGGCGCCCTGGTCCAGCCCGGTCGGACGAGGGCACCGGGATCCAGCGGGTTCGGTCAATGTGTGCATAGCGCGCGTGAGTGGGTCATCCAATCTGCTCGGAGAGGGATAGGCCCACACCCCGATCAAATGGCCAGAAGCGACCTTCTCTGCCGGCTCGGCCAGGCCAGAGGGCGCCACAAGCGGTCATCGAATATGCGCCCTGACAGCGACTGATGCGGAGGATCCGCACTATCGCGGTCGACCTGGTAGATCACAAAAAATGCGGCGCCGCGCGATGGTCGCACCCGCGTTCCCCCTACACGCCGGGGCCGATCGAGACGCCGGCGGCGGCCGCCGCCGCTCCCGCGATCAGCGCCTATGCCGAAGGGCTGATTCCGATGGGACGCTGGGACCGCGCCACCGAGGCGGCGTAGGCAATGCCATTCCTGGCCTCGGAAGCGTCCAGCTTCGTCACCGGCGCGGAGATCGGGGGCGATGGTGGCATGAACCATGTCCCTGTCACCGACGCATCCGAGCTATGCGATCCCTGCCGCCGCTTGACCGCGGCCCCTCTTTGTTCTTGGCTGGGCAATCCCCCGCCGCCTTGCGGATCGCGGCGGCGCGACGCATCCGGAAAGTGATCGCAATGCCGGCCCAGACCACCCCGATCAGGATCGACTTCGTCTCCGACGTCTCCTGTCCTTGGTGCGCGATCGGCCTCAACGCGCTGGAACAGGCGGTGCAGCGGCTGGATGGTGAGGTGGCGGTCGAACTGCACTTCCAGCCATTCGAGCTGAACCCGGAGATGGCGCCCGAGGGCGAGGACGTGGTCGAACACCTAACCCACAAATACGGCGGGTCGGCCGCCCAGATCGCGCAGAACCAGGAGGGCATCCGCCAGCGCGGTGCGGCGGTGGGCTTCACCTTCGACTTCGGCCAGCGCCGCCGCATTTACAACACCTTCGATGCCCATCGCCTGCTGCATTGGGCCGAGCAGGAAGGCCGCCAGCGCGAGCTGAAGCACGCGCTGTTCGCCGCCTATTTCACTGGTGGCGAGGATGTCAGCTCGCATGCGGTGCTGGCGCGGGTCGCCGGCGAGGTCGGGCTGGATGCCGACCGGGCTGCGGCTATCCTGGCGGGCACCGAGTTCGCCGAGGATGTGCGCCGCCAGGAGCGGTTCTACCAGGACCACGGCATCCGCGCGGTGCCCGCGATCGTGTTCAACAAGCGCCACCTGATCGAGGGCGGCCAGCCCGCCGAGGTGTTCGAACAGGCCCTGCGTCAAATCGCGGCGACGGAAGGCTAAGCGGCACTGGGGCGGCCGGTCTTGGGTATGCTCCGAGCAGATTGTATAGGGCGGGACCTGCGCACCAACGCAATGTCCGCTATAGGGCCGCCGACGCGGCGGCCGCTTTTGGCGCGATTCGGCCCGCCGGAGCGGTGACACATTGCCATCCCCGCAATTGCAGACTGCTTTTATCTTTAAATTCAGCGGCTTGGCACTGTCTCTCCAAGAGTGCCAAAAATTTTGAGGAAGGTTCTTGAAGCCGATTTTCAGCCTTCCTATGTCGGCATCCGACGGGCCCGCTACCCCTGCATTTCAGCGGTGCGGCCCGTGCTCACACTACGCTATTGGCAAGACAGGAGTCCGCAATGACGTTCCGTCCGCTGCACGATCGCGTGGCCGTCCGGCGCCTCACCAGCGAAGAGAAGACCAAGGGCGGCATCATCATCCCCGACACCGCCAAAGAGAAGCCGCAGGAGGGCGAGGTGGTCGCCGTCGGCCCCGGCGCGCGGGATGAGCGCGGCGAGCTCGTGCCGCTCGATGTGAAGGTCGGCGACCACGTGCTCTTCGGCAAGTGGTCGGGCACCGAGGTCAAGATCGACGGGGATGAGATCCTGATCATGAAGGAAAGCGACATCATGGGCGTGCTGGACGGCGCCGCCCTGCGCCAGGCTGCCTGAGGCGCCAGCGTGGTCGTGTTTATCGAGGAGGAATGAGCATGGCTGCCAAGGATGTGAAGTTCGCCGCCGACGCGCGGGAGCGGATGCTGCGGGGGGTCGAGATCCTGGCCGACGCGGTCAAGGTCACGCTCGGGCCCAAGGGCCGCAACGTCGTGATCGACAAGTCGTTCGGCGCCCCGCGGATCACCAAGGACGGCGTGACGGTCGCCAAGGAGATCGAGCTTTCCGACAAGTTCGAGAACATGGGCGCGCAGATGGTGCGCGAGGTCGCGTCCAAGACCAACGACCTGGCCGGTGACGGCACCACCACCGCGACCATCCTGGCCTCGGCGATCGTCAAGGAAGGCGCCAAGGCCGTCGCCGCCGGCCTGAACCCGATGGACCTGAAGCGCGGCATCGACAAGGCGGTCGAGGCCGTCGTCGCCGATCTGCGGACCAACGCGCGCAAGATCACCCGCAACGACGAGATCGCCCAGGTCGGCACCATCTCCGCCAATGGCGACGCCGAGATCGGCCGGTTCCTGGCCGAGGCGATGCAGAAGGTCGGCAACGAGGGCGTGATCACGGTCGAGGAGGCCAAGAGCCTCGACACCGAGCTCGAGGTGGTCGAGGGCATGCAGTTCGACCGCGGCTACGTCTCGCCCTATTTCGTCACCAACCCGGAGAGGATGCGGGTCGAGCTCGAGGACGCCTATGTCCTGATCCACGAGAAAAAGCTGTCCTCGCTGCAGGCGCTGGTGCCGGTGCTGGAGGCGGTGGTGCAGAGCGGCCGGCCGCTGCTCGTCATCTCCGAGGATGTCGAGGGCGAGGCCCTGGCGACGCTCGTGGTCAACAAGCTGCGCGGCGGCCTGAAGGTCGCGGCGGTCAAGGCCCCGGGCTTCGGCGACCGGCGCAAGGCGATGCTCGAGGACATCGCGGTCCTCACCGCCGGCCAGGTGATCTCCGAGGATCTCGGCATCAAGCTGGAGAACGTCACGCTCGACATGCTGGGCCGCGCCAAGCGGGTGGTGATCGAGAAGGAGAACACCACCATCATCGACGGCGCCGGGGCCAAGGACCAGATCGAGGGCCGCTGCAACCAGATCCGGGCGCAGATCGAGGAGACCACCTCGGACTACGACCGCGAGAAGCTGCAGGAGCGTCTGGCCAAGCTGGCGGGCGGCGTCGCGGTGATCCGTGTCGGCGGCGCCACCGAGGTCGAGGTGAAGGAGCGCAAGGATCGCGTCGACGACGCGATGCACGCCACCAAGGCGGCGGTGGAGGAGGGCATCCTGCCCGGCGGCGGCGTCGCCCTGCTGCGCGCGGCCAAGGCGCTGGACGCCCTGACCTGGGACAATGACGACCAGCGCACCGGCATCGACATCGTCCGCCGTGCCGTGCAGGCGCCGGCGCGTCAGATCGCGCTCAACGCCGGCGAGGACGGATCCCTGATTGTGGGCAAGGTGCTGGAGTCGAGCGAGCATGCCTTCGGCTTCGACGCCCAGGCGGGCGAGTACGGCGACATGTACGCCAAGGGCATCATCGATCCCGCCAAGGTCGTACGCACCGCGCTGCAGGATGCGGCTTCCGTCGCCGGGCTCCTGATCACCACCGAGGCGATGGTGGCCGAGCTGCCGAAGAAGCCGGACGCCCCGACACCCGGCGCAGGCATGGACTACTGACGACTGAAGGCGGCAACGGGGAGGTGGCTCGCCGTCCCCCTAACCCTGCGACAGGGAGCTGTCGTCGCGAATGCGGGCGGGATGGCATGGCGCGGCCGCGCCATGCCATCCCCGGCGGACGCTCGTGATCGGCAGCTTCCAGTACGAGGGCTGAAACAGGAAGAACCAGAATGACCGGTTCCGCTTCTTCGATCAGTGCACGTGTGCTCGCCGCTTACCGGTCCGGCCGCAGAGCCGGGCTGGACGAGTGGACCGCGTGCGAGAAGGCGTTGGAGGTATTCCGCCTGGCTCACCCGGAGGCCTCCTCGGACTTCGCCAACACATTCGTCTCCGATGTCCTGCGACAAGCCTATCCGCCCGAGCGCTTAGCACGCCCGCGACGTACCGCACGGACGGTGCTGGGGCGCCCGAGACCCTCCGCGGGAAAACAGGCCGCGGCTTCGCAGCACAGGATGGAAAGCGGCACATCCCTGTAGCCGCTACGCTCGTTTGTCATCGGCCGGCACGGCGAGGCCGCGTGGCGGCGCTCGCCGATGCCATCATTCACTCGTTTCCAAAGCCCCGACGACGATGAAAATCGCCCAGATCGCCCCGCTCTACGAAGCCGTGCCGCCCAGGCTGTATGGCGGAACGGATCGTCGCCCATCTGTCCGACGCGCTCGTCGACCTCGGCCACCAGGTCACCTTGTTCTCCAGCGCCGACGCGCAGACCCGCGCTGAGTTGGTTCCAATGCGCGACCAGGCATTTCGCCTGGACCCCAGCCCGCTGAAATCCGACTGCGCCGTGCATCTGACGATGCTGCACGAGATGCGGCGGCGGGCTCGCGCGAGGGCTGGTTTCGGGCGCCCTGGTCCGGTCTCGTCGTCCGGAAACGGCGGGATCCCGCGGGTTCGGTTGGTATCCGGTGTCGAGGTCCCGACGCGATGACCGCATATGGCGCGATCCCGCGCGGTTGCGCCGATAGGGAATGGCGACGACGGGACGCGCCGAGATCATCGCCGCGTCCCGCTCTGCACGCGAAGCCCATCGACAAAGACGTCGAGCAGCTTGAGCACGGTCTTCTGCCAGCCAGGCTGATCGTGCATGTAGCACATGCCCACGAGCGCACGCAGGAGGTCCTCGGCGCCGATATCCGGGCGGGCCTCTCCGGCCGAAACCGCTCGGTCCAGCAGTGTGCCGGCAGCTTTGGTTAGGCGGTCGAAGGTATAGGCGTAGAGATCCTGCCGGCCATGCGCGGCAAGCGCCAACGCTGCCAGCATGCCCTTCTTCGTGGCGACCAACTCGACGTTGGATCTGAGCCAGGAACGCAGGGCCTCGACCGGCGCCGCCTCCCCCTTGAGCTGCTCGGCCAATGCTCCGAGTTGCTCCACCTCGCGTCGATAGACCGCCTCGAACAGGGCGTCACGGGTCGGGAAGTGCCGGTACAGGGTGCCGATGCCGACCCCGGCCTGCCTCGCGACGGCTTCGAGGCTGGCATCCGGTCCACCTGCGCTGAACACCGCCTTCGCAGCCTCCAGGACGCGCTCGCGATTGCGGATCGCGTCGGCGCGCGGCTTGCGGGTGGTCTTTGCCGAACTCTCTTCCATATTCCTCGTCCGGGCTCCCATCCCGCTTGAAAAGCGGAGGGTGCCTCCGTATAGTATCTCCACAGACACCTTCGAAACGCCCTGCCGACCAAGGCGGGCGCCTGGTGTGTTCATAGCACGCAAATCCGGCCGTCCCGGTCCTGCCGCGCGTCTCGTGCGGCCGCCATGCCTTCGACGATATCACCGATCGGAGTCCTGCATGAGTTTCTCGATCAGCCTCACCGTGAACGGAGTGCGGCATGACATCGAGCTGGATGATCCACGGGTCACCATCCTCGATCTTCTGCGCGAACGCCTCGACCTGACCGGCACGAAGAAGGGGTGCGACCGCGGCCAGTGCGGCGCCTGCACGGTGCTGGTCGACGGCCGCCGCATCAATTCGTGCCTGGCGCTCGCCGTCAGCCACTACGGCGCCGACATCCTCACGATCGAAGGCGTCGCCCGCGGCGACGAGCTTCATCCGGTCCAGGCCGCCTTCATCGCCCATGACGGCTTCCAGTGCGGGTTCTGCACCCCGGGCCAGATCATGAGCGCCATCGGCCTGATCCGGGAAGGCCAGGCCGGCGACGATCCGGAACGCATCCGAGAAGGCATGAGCGGCAATCTCTGCCGATGTGCGGCCTATGCCGGGATCACGGAGGCGGTGCTGGAGGCACAGAGAAAGCTGGCCGAGACCGGCCGGAGGGACGCCGCATGAGGATCTTCGATTACGTCAGGCCGGCCACGATCTCCGACGCGGTCGTGGCCGCGGCCGAGCCGGGGGCCGCTTATCTGGCGGCCGGCACGAACCTGCTCGACCTGATGAAGGGCGGCGTCTCCCGCCCCGACCGTCTCGTCGACATCACGCGGCTGCCGGGACTCGACGGCATCGAAGCCCTGCCGGACGGGGGGCTCCGCATCGGTGCCCTGGTCCGCAATGCCGACCTCGCTCACGACCCGGGCTTCGCCCGGACTTATCCGGCGGTGGCGGAGGCGCTGCTGTCCGGCGCCTCGGCGCAACTCCGCAACGCTGCGACGGTCGGCGGCAACCTGCTGCAGCGGACGCGTTGCGCGTATTTCTATGACACCGCCAGCGCCTGCAACCGGCGCGAGCCGGGCGCGGGCTGCGATGCCCGCGGCGGGGAGAACCGGCTCCACGCGGTGCTCGGCTGGAGCGACGGCTGCATCGCCACCCACCCGTCCGACTTCTGCGTGCCGCTGGTCGCGCTGGATGCCGTGGCAGAGGTCGAGGGCAGGGGCGGCCGGCGCGAGATCGCCGTCGAGGACCTCCACCGGCTGCCGGGTGCGACGCCCGAGCGCGAGACCGCGCTGGAGCCGGGCGACCTGATCGTCGCCGTCCGCCTGCCGGCCGCGTCCGCCGGCTTCTCCAGCCATGCCCGCTACCTCAAGGTGCGCGAACGCATCTCCTACGCCTTTGCCGTGGTCTCGGCTGCGGCGGCGCTCCGCATCGAGGACGGCACGATCCGCGAGGCCCGGCTGGCCCTCGGCGGGGTGGCCGCCAAGCCGTGGCGCACGCGGTCGGCGGAAGCCGTTCTCGCCGGCGCGAGTCCCGACCCCGAGGCCTTCCGGCAGGCCGCGCAGGCGGCCCTGGCCGATGCCCGGCCGTCCGGGGACAACGCCTACAAGATCGAGCTGGCGCGCCGGGCTCTCGTGCGCATCCTGACGCTCGCGGCGGCCGGCACGCCCGAGCGGCTTCCCGCCCTTCCGGCCTCTCCGTTCTCCTCTGCTCCCGGAGCGCTTCGCGATGCCTGAGATCCGCCTCACAGCCGCCCCCGCCCATGCGCGCCACGGCTCCAGCATCGGCCAGCCGCTGACGCGGCGCGACGGCATCCTGAAGGTCACCGGGAAGGCCCGCTACGCTGCGGACAACCGCCCGGCAGGAATGCTGTATGCGGTCCTGGCGGTCAGCAGCATCGCCCGCGGCCGGGTGACCGCCCTCGACGTCGATGCGGCCAAGGCCCATCCCGGCGTGATCGAGGTCATGACGCCCGGCAACCGGCCGCCGCTGGCGATGGATCCGGACGAGAAGTCGAACCCGTTCATGTTCCGGATCGACGTCCTGCAGAACGACCTCGTGCGCTACGCCAACCAGCCGATCGCGGTGGTCATCGCCGAGACGCTGGAGGCGGCGACGGAGGGGGCCGCGCTGCTGTCGCCGACATACGAGGTCCTGCCGGCGCGGGTCGGACTCGACGCGGGCGAGAGCTTCGTGCCCCCGGCCGTCGGCGTCGGCAATCCGGCACAGGTGCAGCGGGGCGAGGTCGAGGCTGCCCTCGACGGCTCGCCCGGCCGCGTCGAGGCGACCTACGAGACCCCCAGCCAGTACCACAATGCGATGGAGCCTCACGCCATCGTCGCCGCCTGGGACGGCGATGCGCTGTCGATCGACACGCCGAGCCAGGGGATGGCGATGGCCCAGGGGCGGATCGCCGGACTGTTCGGCATCCCGCCCGAGAAGATCCACATCCGCAGCCCGTTCCTCGGCGGCGGCTTCGGCTCCAAGGGCCTGGTCTCCGGGCCACAGATCCTCGGTATCCTGGCGGCCTGGCTGGTCGGCCGTCCGGTCAAGCTGGTGCTCCGCCGCGAGCAGATGTACGGGCCGGTCGGCCATCGCGCGCCCTCCCGCCAGACGCTCCGGATCGGCCTCGACGGCGAGGGCCGTATCACCGCCCTGGCTCACCACGCCAAGGTGACATCGAGCAGCTTCGACGACTTCTTCGAGCCGGCGGCCGACGCCTCGCACACGCTCTACGCCAGCGCGGCCATCGCCACCTCCCACGAGGCGGTCCGCGTTGACACCGGCACGCCCTTGTTCATGCGGGCGCCCGGGGAGGCCACGGGCTCGATCGCGCTGGAGAGCGCGATCGACGAGGCCGCCTGGGCCTGCGGGATGGACCCTCTGGCCTTTCGGCTTAAGAACTACGCCGAGGTCGAGCCGATCTCCGGCAAGCCGTTCTCTTCCAAGGCCCTGCGCGAATGCTATGCGGAGGGCGCTGCGCGCTTCGGCTGGTCGGGACGGCCGCTCGCGCCGCAACAGATGCGGGACGAGGCCGGCTTCCTCGTCGGCTGGGGCATGGGCACCGCGACCTTCCCGGCGCTGATGTTCCAGGCCGAGGCTCGCGCGGTGCTGCGGCGCGACGGCACCGCCGTGGTGGAGTCCGGCGCGCACGACATGGGGCAGGGGGCCTGGACCGCGTTGGCCCAGATCGCAGCCGACGGCCTCGGGCTCGATCTCGACCGGGTGGAGTTCAAGGCCGGTTCATCCGATCTCCCGGATGCCGGCATCGCCGGAGGATCGGCCCACACCGCCACGGCCGGGATGGCGATCCACAGCGCCGGCGCCGACGTCATCGCCAGGCTCGCCGACCTGGCGACGGGCGATGAGCGGTCGCCCCTGTTCGGCGCGGGCAACGCCGGGGTGCTCGCGCGGAATGGACGCCTGGTCCGCCGCGACGACGAGAGCCGGAGCGAGAGCTATGCCGACATCCTGTCCCGTGCCGGGCTGAACGAGCTCGAGGGCCGAGGCCGGAGCGCCGCGGACCCGGCGGCGCAGTCGGCCTATGCGATGCATGCCCATGGCGCGGTCTTCGCCGAGGTCAAGGTCGACCCCGATCTCGGTCAGATCCGGGTCCCCCGCCTCGTGGGAGCCTTTGCGGCAGGGCGGGTCATCAATCCGCGGCTCGTGCGCAGCCAGTACTATGGCGGCATGATCTGGGGGGTGTCCTTCGCCTTGCATGAGGAGGCGGTGGTGGATCGGCGATCCGGCCGCATCATGAATGCCGATCTCGCCGAGTACCATGTCCCGGTCAATGCCGACGTGCCGTCGATCGATGTGCTGATGATCGACGAGCACGATCCCCATGTGAACGCCCTGGGCATTAAGGGCGTCGGGGAAATCGGCATCACCGGCAGCGCCGGGGCCGTGGCAAATGCACTCTGGCACGCGACGGGGACGCGCGTTCGTCGTTTCCCGATCAGGCTGCGCGACCTCCTCGGTGAGGGCGCTCGCCGATAAGGCGGGTTCGCCCCTCAATCTCGTTCGCCATCTTCGACTTTCGGGCTGCGCGCCTCCCGGCCGCTGTGTTGGCTGGCGCGTGGGGTGCGGGAGCCTGATGCTATGACCGGTTCCGGGAGCCCGAGAGGGCTCTCGGCCAGCGGGGAAGGGCCGTTTCAGACAACGCGGTAGGTGTCCGGTCCAGGGGAGCCGCGTCGATGGCCGGAAATGGCGCATCCGGGCCTCCCTGGCCGGTAGAGGAAGGAGTTCGTCTGGCAGGGCCTCGAGGAGAGCGCGATCCCCTCAAAATCGGGGATCGACCACCTGCCCACAACGAGTGCTAGATGTCCTCGGATGTCATGCTCTCAGCGTCATCCGGTCCGACCCGAGGCTCTCCCCACCACGTTTCGGGTCGGATCTTATCTCCCCCGAGCCTCTTTCGTCTGCTTCGGAGAAGCTGGTGTCGCGGCCGGTCGTGGCGCCCTTCAACTGGCGCGGGTTGCTAGGAGATGGGCCGCCTGCGGGTACTGAGTTACTGTACTGAAATCATGAAACTTCATCCCGACGTTCAAGCCCTGCTCGATGCGATGCGCGAGTTGGAACGATTCCTCGAGCAGCATGGCGACGAATTTTGGTCGATCAAGGTCGCTCGAGCCGCAGATTGTGTATCGAGATCGGACGCTTATGGGCTCGAGCGATTTCTAAGCTTATTCGGTGGCATGGGATCGCTGAATGATGTTGTGCTGCATCGCAGCGGGAAGCTCCTACTGACGGAGAATAACCGACTCGTTGCGCTGCGGTCGAAGGCGTGGAACCTCGCGAGCCGGTTGAGACGCGAGCTCGGATGAGCAGTGTGGGCTCAGCAGCAACTGCCGCAGTCTCGTGGACGTCTGCTTCGAGATGCCGGTTGAGACGGCTGCTTTCGGGCGTCCTGATTGGGCCGAGTCCGCCGGAAGGCGGCTGAATCTGCCTCGTTCGGTCGATGTCCGCTGCCGGGACCCTAATTCGATGACCGCACCTGGCGCCCTCCTGCCTGGCCCGGATGGAAGTAAGGCTCGCCATCGGGATTGCATGCCTTCGTGAATGGCGAAGCATGGTGGGGCCGCCCGGCGAGAACCTTAAGCGCCGATGACGAGTGCGAGATCGATGGCGGCGATATCGAGGAGGCGGGACATCGAGGAATGGGCACCTTCGGGATCGCGAAGCCGGATGCGCTCGACAACTTCGCGGTGATAGGGGAGCGAGTGAGCCGGGGAGCGGGCCTGGCCCGTCGAGATGCGGAAGGAATAGCCGAGGGCGGCGCTGATCGTCGTCCACATCTGTTGGAAGACCAGATTGTGGCTCGCCCGTAGAAGGCCACGATGGAAGTCGATATCGGCCTCGTTGAAGGCGACAATGTTGTCCGGCATTGCCCTCTCCATGCGCTCATAAGCGGCCTCCAGCTCCGCGACATCCATGGCCGAAGCGCGGGCCGCGGCGAGGCGGGCTGCGGCAGGCTCGATCACCCGACGGGCCTCGAGCAGGCTGCGGACGAATTCCGGGCTCGGCGCGCTGGCCATCGACCATTCCAGCATGTCCGGGTCGAGCAGGCTCCAATCCTCGAGATCGCGCACCAGGGTTCCGACACGGGGACGCGTGCGGACGAGACCCTTGGCGGAGAGGACGCGGATCGCCTCGCGCAGCGCGCTGCGGCTGATCTTCAGGGTGTCGCAGAGCTCGGTCTCGGAGGGCAGCAACGAACCCGGCTTGAACTCGCCCGACAGGATGCGGGTCGCGATCGCGCGCACCACCTGGCCGTGGATGCGCGGCTTGGAGAGCACCCGCCCTCCCGTCTCGGGGGCGGTGTCAGTCATGATAGAGCACCGAGCGGCCGCCATCGATCACGATGCAGGCGGCGTTGATGAAGGGCGCCTCGTCGGAGGCGAGGAAGACCGCCGTCATCGCGACCTCCTCCGGCTTGCCGATCCGCTTCGGCGGATGGAGCTCGCAGACGCGCCGGCGCTCGGCCTCCGGGTCGGAAAAGGTGTTCCAGTGGTCGATCGCAAGCTGGGTCTCGATGTAGCCGGGCGCGATCGCGTTCACGCGCAGCCCCTCCGACGCATATTCGACGCCGAGGGCCCGGGTGAGGCCCAGGAGCCCATGCTTCGCGACCGGATAGGGAAAGCTGCCGGGGATGATGGTGAAGGCGTGGGAGGACGCGATGTTGACGATCGCGCCCGACCGCGCCGCTCGCATCGCCGGGAGGACCGCCTTCGTCATCCGCCAGACGCCGTCGAGGTCGACCGCGAAGCAGCGCCGCCATTCCTCGTCGCTGGTCTCGTGCGGGAGGTGGAAGACGTTGATGCCGGCGTTGTTGACGAGGACGTCGACCCGGCCGAAGGCGGAGAGCGCTGTCCGGGCTGCGCCCTCGACCGAGGCCTCGCCGGTCACGTCGGTCTTGACGAAGAGGGCCTTGCTGCCGGCGCCGCGAAGCTTGTCCGCCACGGCCGTACCTGTTTCGGCATCGCGCTCGGCAATGATCACGGCAGCGCCTTCGGCGGCGAAGCGCTCGGCGATGGCCGCGCCGATGCCGCGGCCGGCGCCGGTGACGATCGCAACCTTGTCCTTGAGCCGCTCCGCCATATCACCAATCCACGATGGTGCCATCGGCGAGGACGGCGTGCTGCGTATGAATGACCTCCTGCGCGAAAGGATGGCGTGCGCATTCGGCTTCGTCGACCTCGATCCCCAGGCCGGGCGCGTCCGGCACCTGCCAGAAGCCGTCGATCATCCGGATCGGACCCTTCACGACGTCAAAATACCAGGGCACGGCGCCGACCATCTCCTCCTGGATGACATGATTGGGCGTCGACACGGCGAAATGCAGCGCCGCGACGCCGGCGATCGGCCCCAGCGGATTGTGCGGTGCGACACCGATCCCGAACGTATCGGCGATCGCCGCGATCTTCTTCGCTTCCAGGAGGCCGCCGCAATGGCAGATGTCGGGCTGGATCACGCTGACCGCCCGGCTGGTGACGAGGTCGGTGAACTCGGCCCGTTCGACCAGGCGCTCGCCCGTCGCGACCGGCACGGATGTCCGGGCGGCGATGGCCGTCAGGCCTGCCGTGTCGCCGGGCGGTAGCGGTTCCTCGACGAACATCGGCCGGCCGGGCGCGAGCGCGTCGATATAGGCGAGCGCCGCGCCGACCGATGCCGGACGGCCGTGGAAGTCGACCATGATCTCGACCTCCGGCCCCACGGCGGACCGGAGCGCATCCATCAGGCGCGCCACCTTGTCGATCTCGGGCAGCGGCGCATGGAAATGCGTGTAGGGGATGAACACGGCCTTGAAGGCGCGATAGCCGCTTTCCACCACGGCGCGGGCACGCTCGACCAGCGGGTCGACCTCCAGCGTCTCATAGACGGCGCGCATGTCGCCGAGGCCGAGATGCGTGTAGACCCCGACCTTGTCGCGCACCTTGCCGCCGAGCAGGCGCCAGACCGGCACGCCGAGCGCCTTGCCGAGGATGTCCCAAAGCGCGATCTCGATGCCGGAGATCGCCGTCATCGCCACGGCGCCCAGCCGCCAGAAGGACTGTTTCTTCATGGCGCGCACCGCCTGCTCGATGTCGCGCGGGTCGCGGCCGATGATCAGCGGCGCGAGATCGTCGATCGCGCCGACCACCGCCCGGGTCTTCCATTCGAGCGTCGCTTCGCCCCAGCCATGGAGGCCCGGCTGGTCGGTCTCCACCTTCACGAAGACCCAGTTCCGCATCTCGGCGTTGACGATACGTGTCCGGATGGCGGTGATCTTCACCGGACTCTCTCCTTGTCTGATTTATTTATGTTATGAATGTGCGAAGCGCGAACGTCAAGTCGGCGAGGGAAGCCGGGTCTATGTTGGTTTAGCTGTGCATTCCGGGAGTTATGCCTATCCCGAAGGTCCCGATAAGGGGCTTGACCCTCGATCAAATATCGGATGTTTAATAAGAAACAGTCTGATAAAAGGAGGCAGGGAGGAATGCGGCTTGGCAGCGCCTCAGCGGTTCCGTCACTCGGACGCCGGTCCCGTCGGGATCGCGCCTTCTATGCGACCGTGGCGCCGTTCTTCGCCATTTTTACTGTCTTCAGCCTCTTCCCGGTCCTGTTCTCGCTCTATCTCGGCTTCAACCGCTGGGATGGCTTCGGCACGCCGAAATTCGTCGGCCTAGACAATTATCTGCGTGCCCTCGCCGATCCGGTGTTCCGCCAGGCGATCTGGAACACCTTCGTCGTCTGGATCGCCTCAGCAACGGCGACGGTGGCGCTGGCCTTCGGCCTCGCCGTCCTGGTCAACGAATTCGTGGTCGCCGGCCGGCAGTATTTCCGCGTTGTCTTCCTGTTCCCGCTGCTGGTCGCGCCCGCGATCTCGGCGATCATCCTCCGCGTGATGTTCTCGTCGAATGGCGGCATCGTGAACACGCTGGTCGGCGCGGTGACGGGCGAGCCCTTCTATTTCGACTGGCTCGGCTCGGAGACGTGGATCAAGCCGCTCGTCATCCTCCTCGTCGTCTGGCGCTGGACCGGCTGGCATTTCCTGATCTTCCTGTCGGGGCTGCAGTCGATCTCACGCGACCTCACCGAGGCGGCGCGGATCGACGGCGCCAGCCGGATGCAGGTCTTCCTGCGGGTGACGGCGCCGTTGATGCTGCCGACGCTCGGCTTCTCGATCACCAACGCCACCCTGGGCGGGCTGCAGATCTTCGACGAGCCCTATGTGCTCACCGCGGGCACGGGCGGCACGGACAATGCTTCAACGACGCTCGGCATGTATCTCTACGCAACCGCCTTCACCAATTTCGATTTCGGGCTCGGTGCGGCGGTCTCCTGGTACATCTTCGCCGTGATCACGCTGCTGACGGTCGTCTATCACCGCCTGCTCGGGCGGATCACCGCGGGGACGGCGTGATGGCCGGCTTCTTCGCCAAGCGCGAGCGGCGCGCCAACATCCTGATCACCATCGGCCTCGGCCTTTTCTCCCTGGTCTTCATCCTGCCGCTCTACTGGACCGCGGTGATGGCGACGCGGCGGCTGGAGGAGGTGTTCCAGTTCCCGCCGCCGGTCTTCTTCGGCGATGCCCTCCTCGACAATTTCGCCCGCATCCAGGCGGTCTACGAGCCGCTGGCGCCGCTCGTGAACAGCCTGATCGTCGCCGTGCCGAAGACGATCGGCCTCGTCCTGGTCAGCGCCCTCGCCGGCTACGGCTTCGCCCGCTACCGTCGCGCGAGAGGCCACGGGCCGCTGCTGCTGCTGGCCTTCGCGACGCTGTTCTTCCCGCCATCGCTGGCGCTGATCCCGTTCTTCCTCGAGATGAACTGGTTCGGGTGGCTCGACACATTCTGGCCGTTGATCGTGCCGGCGCTCGCCTCGGGTTTCGGCGTGATCTGGATGTACACCTACATCTCCGGCACCGTGCCGCACGAGCTCTACGAGGCATCGGAGGTCGATGGCGCCGGCGCCTTCTCGGCCTTCTTCCGGATCGTGCTGCCGATCATCAGGCCCGGCCTCGCCGCGCTCGGCGTCTGGACGCTGATCAGCACCTGGAACGATTTCCAGCTGCCGCTCGTCATCCTGACCGACCAGGCGAAGTTCACGGTGCCGCTCGCGCTCACCTCGCTGAACTCGACCTATTTCGCCGACCTTCCGGCCGTGATGCTCGCCACCCTGATTGGCCTCGTGCCGGTCTTCATGCTCTTCGGCTTTCTGAGCCGGCAGTTCATCAGCGGCCTGACGGGCGGCGCCGTGAAGTCATGAGCGATCGAAGGGAGGACCCGACATGAAGAAATACTGGAATTTCATGGCGGCGACGGTGCTCGGCCTCGCCGCAAGCCTGGGGACTGCGGTGGCGCAGGAGACGCCGGACACCGGGATCTCGGGCGCCGTCAGCCTTTGGACCTGGCCGCACAACGACCGGACATTGTCGTCGCTGCTGCCGGAATTCAACAAGGCCTATCCGAACATCAAGGTCCGGATCCAGGGTTTCCCCTCCGGCAAGAACGCCTATCTGAACAAGCTGCTCTCGGCGCTCCTCGCCGGCACCGGCCCGGATGTCGCGATGGTCGAGATCAACAATGTCGCGCAGCTGAGCGAGAAGCAGCAATTCGCCGATCTTTCGAAGCCGCCCTTCAACGCCGGCGCGCTCAAGGCCGATTTCGCGCCGTTCGCCTGGTCGAAGATCGAGGATCCGGCGACGGGCCGCATCTTCGCGCTGCCGAAGCACACGGGGCCGGGCGCTCTCTTCTACCGGCGTGACCTGTTCGAAGCGGCGGGCCTTCCCGGCGACCCTCAGGCTCTCGCGGCGACGCTCAAGGACTGGAATGCCTTCATCGAGGCGGGCCGGAAGATCGTCAAACCGAACGAACGCTGGATGGTGGGAACAGGCAACGAGCTGGTTCTCGCCTACATTGCGCAGCGCGGCGTCTCCTATTTCGACAAGGACGGCAAGCTGCTGGTGAACGGTCCGGTCTTCAAGGAGGCGTTCGAGCTGGTGGCAAAGGCGCGGGATGCAGGGCTGATCTCGCCCTTCGCCATGTGGACTCCGGAATGGCAGGGCGCCTTCGCCCGCGGGCAGATCGCGACCGTCGTCATCGGCAACTGGTTCGGCGGGCTCTTGAAGAGCGCCTATGCGCCGGGCGATGCCGGCAAATGGGGCGTGGTGCCGGCGCCGGCGGAGAACGGCGTCTCGGCCTTCAATTGGGGCGGTGACTTCCTGGGCATCCTCGAGACCAGCGAGAACAAGGAAGCGGCCTGGGCGCTCGTCAAATGGATCGCCATGAACGACACCAGCCTGAAGCTGCAATATGAGAAAGGCGATCTCTACCCGGCCTACATATCGGCCGGGAAGGCGGCCTGGATCAATTTCCAGGACCCCTATTACGGGGGCGAGAACACCAACGAGATCTTCGCCAAGGTGCAGGCCGAGATGGTGCCGCAGACCACCAACCCGCTCGATTCCATCGCCTATCTGGCGGTGGAGACGGCGGTGAACGCCGTGGTGACGAGCGGCAAGCCGATCGACGAGGCGCTGGCGCAGGCCGAGGCCGAGATCAAGGCGAAGATGTGAGGTTGAGAGAGCCGGGCCGGCCGCCCGGCTCCTTTTTCATGATCATCCGGAGTGACAATGCTGTTCGCGACATCTCTCGCCGGGACTTGGTCCTTCGCGCTCGATCCCCACCATCGCGGCCTGAAAGAGGCGTGGTTCGGCCGCGACCTCGACGACACGATCGCACTTCCCGGCAGCGTCGACGAGGCACGGAAGGCGCCGGCCAACCCGGACGGCACCATGGCGCATCTCTCGCGCCGCCACCCCTATGTCGGCCGCGCCTGGTACGGCCGGTCCTTCGAGGTCGCGGCGGAGGCGGCAGGGCTCTACCACCAGCTGGTGCTGGAGCGGCCGCATGGCGAGGTGACGGTCTGGTTCGACGGCATCAAGATCGGCCGCGATCGCAGCCTGTCGACGGAACACCGCTTCCTGCTCGGGAAGCTCGCGGGCGGCCCGCATCGCCTCGTCCTGATGATCGACAATGAGCGGGTCGAGGCCGTCGGCGAGGCGATCACCCATGCGGGCATGGAGAATGTCGCCCATTCCAACACGGATCACACCCAGACCAACTGGAACGGCGTCGTCGGTTCGCTGCGGATCGAGGCCTCGGCCGGCGCGATCAGCCGTGTCGCCATCCATGCTCCGACCCGCCGGGCGCGGATCGACATCGAACTCGACGGGTTCGACGCCGACATTCACTATCCGACCTTCTGGACTCGCGATGCCGGAGACCGGCTGGTCCTGCGATTCCGCCTCGCCGGCGTCGCGGAGCCGTTCGTCATCGAGCGGGCGGTCATGATTCGCAGCGGCTTCACGCCGGTCTCGATCGATGTCGATCTGCCGGAGGCGGCGGGCCTCTGGGACGAGTTCTCGCCGGTCGTGCACCGGCTCGATGTCGAATGGTCGCGCAACGGCGTTCCGGTCGACCGGAACGAGACGGATTTCGGCATCCGCTCCTTCACCCGTGACGGGCGGCGCCTGCGCCTGAACGGCCGGGCGGTCTTCCTGCGCGGCACGCTCGATTGCTGCATCTTCCCGCTCACGGGCTACCCGCCCTGCGACGTCGACGGCTGGCGCAAGGTCTATTCGACCGTGCAGGCCTATGGCCTCAACCATGTGCGCTTCCACTCCTACTGCCCGCCCGAGGCGGCCTTCGTCGCGGCGGACGAGATGGGCGTGCTGCTCCATGTCGAGACGCCGGTCTGGGCCGTGCTCGGCTCCGACCCCAATCTCGACCGCTTCATCCACGAGGAATCCGAACGGATCGTCCGCGCCTATGGCAACCACCCGTCCTTCGTGATGATGGCGGTCGGCAACGAGCCGCACGGGCCGGGGCTGCACGCCTTCCTGTCGCGCTGGGTCGCCCATTGGACCGCAACCGATCCGCGTCGGCTCTACACCGGCTGCTCCGGCTGGCCGACGATCGCCGAGGCGGACTATGCCTCGAAGCCGGAGCCGCGATCGCAGCGCTGGGGGGAAGGCCTAGCCGGACGGCTCAACGCCCATAGGCTGGAGACGATGAGCGACTGGAGCGGCTATCGCGACTCCGTCGACATGCCGCTGGTGACGCATGAGATGGGCCAGTGGTGCGTCTTCCCGAACCTTGACGAGATCGGAAAATACCAGGGTGTCGTCGAGGCGCGGAATTTCATCCGGGTCCGTGACGACCTCGCGGCGAAGGGCATGCTCGACCTCGCCCGGGATTTCCTGATGGCGAGCGGCAGCCTGCAGGCGAAGCTCTACAAGGAGGATATCGAGAGCGCGCTCCGGACCCGGAATTTCGGCGGCATCCAATTGCTCGGCCTGCAGGACTTCCCCGGCCAGGGCACGGCGCTGGTCGGCGTCGTCGACGCCTTCTGGGACGAGAAGCCCTATGTCTCGCCCGCGGCGTTCCGCGAGTTCTGCGCGCCCGTGGTGCCGCTGGTCAGGAGCGAGCGCTTCGTCGTGACGCGGGGCGAGCCGATCAAGGCGGCTGTCGAGATCGCGCAGTTCGGACCGGTGGATATCGGGGACGCCGTGCTGCGCTGGTCGCTGACCGACGACTCCGGCGGGGTCGCCGACCAGGGCGAGATCCGGGCTCGAAGCCTCGCCACGGGCGATCTCCATCGGATCGGCGATCTCGTGATTGAAACCGGCGGCCTCGCCCAGAACCGCTACGAGCTCCTGCTTGAGCTCGACGGAACGGAATACCGCAACCGCTGGGGCTACTGGGTTTTCGAGAGGGCCGGGGAGCCGGCACCACTCGACATCGTTCCGGATCTGGACGAGGCGATCCTGCGCCGGGTCGAGGCGGGCGAAATCATCGTCTGGTCGCCCGATCCGAAGGCGATCCGGCAGGACAGCGCCCTCGGCTTCACGACCGTCTTCTGGAACACGCTCTGGACCCGCCGCCAGCCGCCGCACACGCTCGGCCTCCTGATCGATCAAGGCCATCCGATCTTCAGCGCGTTCCCGAGCGGCCGGGCTTCCGATTGGCATTGGTGGGAGCTCGTTCATGGTCGCGCTGCGCTCGATCTCCGCGGGCTTGGCCTGTCGCCGATCGTCCGCGTCATCGATGATTGGAACTCGAATCGAGACCTCGCGCTTCTGGCGGAGTGCCGGATCGGGCGCGGCCGGCTCGTCATCAGCGGGATCGACCTTGCGACCGACCTCGACCAGCGTCCGGTCGCTTCGGCGATCCGGAATGCGCTGGCCCGTCATCTCGCCGGCAACCAGAGAGAGCGGCAGCTTGCCTCCCCTGGTGCAAGGGCGGTGCTGGATTGGTCGTTGGATTTGATGACGCGCGGAGAGCCTCGTCTTCGATCGCGAGGAGGAGGTGCGGCTCCCGATGCGTGAGGCGATCGCTAGGTCGCGCTTGGCTGTCGCCAGTCCAGGCATTCCAGATGTTAACGCGGACGCTGGTGGATCTGCCCTCAAAGAATCCTCTGCAGGTCGACACGGCAATGGTTGGCCGACGAGCCCCCCAAAAGTGAGCCTTCGCAAACTGCGCTATCGATCGGAGCCGGCCACGTCCGTCTTGAGAGCCGAGTGCGATGACCGGTTTCGGTGCATCCTCATCGTGCTTGGATTAGCCGGGAATGGCGGAATCCCCCTGATCCGGCCGATGTCCGGTATCAGAGCGCCGGCGCGAGGGCTGGATATGGCGCACCTCGGCCTAGCCGCGCGATAGGACGGGAGGCTTGTCGCGCCGGCGGAGTGATCCTCCCCGAATGTCAGGTTGATCTTCGACGTCGAGCGGTTGGGCGTCTGATTGCGGGCCGGGAGGGACAGTCCGGCCCCGCCCGGCCCGCTCAACCCCGCTTCGTCAGGCAATTCGCGGCGCTCAGCACCGCCTTGACCGAAGCGGTCGCGACATCCGCGTCGATGCCGATGCCGAACACCGCCCGTCCCCGTGCATCGCGGCATTCGAGATAGGCGGCCGCCTGGGCCTCGGCTCCGGGCTTCAGCGCATGTTCGTGATAGTCGACGATCTCGATTGCAATTCCGCAGTCCTCCCGCAGGGCATCCAGCACGGCAGAGATCAGCCCATTGCCGCTGCCGCTGATCGAGCGCTCTCGCCCGTCGATCGCGATCCGGCCGACAAACCGGCGGCTCCGCCCGGGCCTGTGCGACCCGTCGTCGGTGTAGTCGAGCAGGGTAAAGCGCTGAGGGCCCGAGAGGCAGTAGGTCTCCTCGAAAGCGGACCAGAGATCCGCCGCGGTCAGCTCCCGTCCGGTGCGATCGGCGGTGGCCTGCACCACGCGGCTGAAATCGACCTGCAGCGGCCGCGGCAGCCGCAGGCCCTTGTCCTGCTCCAGCATCCAGGCGACGCCCCCCTTGCCGGACTGGCTGTTGACCCGGATCACCGCCTCGTAGCTGCAGCCGAGATCCGCCGGGTCGATCGGCAGGTAGGGCACCTCCCAGATCCCGTCGTTGCGCGCGGTCTGGGCGGCGAAGCCCTTGCGGATCGCGTCTTGGTGCGACCCCGAAAAGGCGGTGAAGACGAGGTCGCCGGCATAGGGATGACGCGGATGGACGGGAAGGCGGTTCGAATGCTCGATCATCCGCACCACCTCGCGCATGTCGGAGAAGTCGAGCCCCGGATCGATGCCCTGGCTGTACAGGTTCAAAGCCAGGGTGACGAGGTCGACATTGCCGGTGCGCTCGCCGTTGCCGAACAGGCAGCCCTCGATCCGCTCGGCGCCGGCCATTACCGCCAGTTCCGCCGCCGCCACGGCGGTGCCCCGATCATTGTGCGGATGCACGCTGACGGTGACCGAATCCCGGCGTGACAGGTGGCGGCAGAACCACTCGATCTGATCGGCATAGACGTTCGGCGTCGCCACCTCCACCGTCGCCGGCAGGTTCAGGATCAGCGGCCGCTCCGGCGACGGGTCCCAGGCGGCGAGCACCGCTTCGCAGATCTCCAGCGCGAATTCGGGCTCGGTGAAGCAGAACGTCTCCGGCGAGTATTCGAAGCCCCAGGCCGTTCCCGGCCGGCGTTCGGCCTCGTCCCGGATGCTCCGCACGGCGGCGAGCGCGAGCGCCACGATCTCCGGCCGATCCAGCCCGAACACCACGCGCCGGAACACCGGGGCCGTGGCGTTGTAGAGGTGGATGACGGCACGATCGGCGCCCTCCAGGGCTTCGAAGGTGCGGCGGATCAGGTCGGCCCGGGCCTGGGTCAGGACCTGGACCGTCACGTCGTCCGGGACCGCGTCTTCCTCGATCAGCCCGCGGACGAAGTCGAACTCCGTCTGCGAGGCGGAGGGGAAGGCGACCTCGATCTCCTTGAAGCCCAGCCGCAGCAGCATCTCGTAGAAGCGGCGCTTGCTCTCCCCGTCCATCGGGTCGACCAGCGCCTGGTTGCCGTCGCGCAGATCGGTCGAGCACCAGCGCGGCGCCGCGGTGATGCTGCGTGAGGGCCAGGTCCGGTCGGCCAGGTCCGGGCCGATGAAGGGGCGGTATTTGGTGTCCGGTCGGGTCAGCATCTGCCGAATGTCCCTGTATGTCTTCGAACGGAATGAAGACGGCGGAGTCACGGCCGCCGGGCGCCGTCAATCCCGACGACCGCAGCGAAGTCGCAGCACGGGCAGGGCAAGGATGGGCGAGGGAGATCTCATCGCGATCATGAGAGGCCGGGCGGGAGGTCGCAGCCTAGGCGGTCACCGCGCCGCGGGCGCGCGCGGTGCGGACAACCGTCGTCGCGATCCGGACAGGGCCGTCAGTGGCCACCGCCCGCCGCCGCGGCCCGGCCCTGGCGGAGGAAGACCGCGACGGCGCCGCAGGCCACGAGGGCGACGGCCGCGACCAGGAAGGCATCGCCATAGGCCATGAACAGGGCCTGGCGATGGATCTCGCCGTCAATCAGTCCGATCGCCTGCATCCGGGCGGGAAGGGCGCCAGGGCCCAGCAGGGCGTCGGCGCGGCCGACCTGCGTCCCCGACACGGCGCGCACGCCGTCGATGATCCACTCCCGGGTTTCCGGCAGGTACAGGCTGACGCTCTCGCCCAGCCGCATGGCGTGAAGCTTCTCACGCTCGACGACGATCTGGCTGATGATCGCGATGCCGACTGCGCCGCCGAGATTCCGGACCATGCTGAACAGGCCGGAGGCCGAGCCGAGCTGGTGCCGCTCCAGCCCCGCCACGGATATCACCGAGAGGGCGACGACGACGAGGGACTGGCCTATTCCACGGATGACGAGCGACGGCACGATCACATTGCGGGCACTGTTCGCATCCAGGCCCGTGCTCATGAAGCATCCCGCCGCCACGAAGGCGAAACCCAGGATGACGGTCAGGCGCGCGCCGAGCCGCCGCATCAGCATCGGGGTCAGGAACGACATCACCAGCTGGACCGCCCCGTAAGGGATCATGACGAGGCCGGTTTCCCGCGCATTGTAGCCGTGCAGCTGGGAGAAATAGTTCGGGACCAGGAACACGACACCGAAGACCGCGGCGCCGAAGGTGAACTGCACCAGGCTCGCCAGGCCGAAATTGGCGCGGGCCAGCAGGCGCAGATCGATGAACGGGCGCCTGCGGCACAGCTCGATGGCGACGAAGGCGAGGAGGCCCGCGCCGGCGACGGCGCTGGCGTAGACGATGAAGCCGGAGGCGAACCAGTCTTTCCGCCCGCCTTCCTCCAGCACGATCTGGAGGGCGCTGAGGCCGACGGCCATGGCGGCGATGCCGCCCCAGTCGCCGCGGCGCAGCTCGTCGGTCCGCATCGGCTTCGGGTCGATCGACCACGCGATCGCCCCGAGCAGGAACAGGCCCGGCGGGATCTGGAGATAGAAGATCCAGCGCCAGGAATAGGCGTCGGTCAGCCAGCCGCCGATGGTCGGCCCGGCGGCCTGGGCCACGTTGTTGGCGATCGCGAACAGCGCCATGCCGACCGGGTGCTTCGACGGCGGCAGCTCGGTCACGATCAGCTGGAACGACAGCGGGATCAGAACACCGCCGGCGGCCCCTTGCAGAGCCCGGGCGGCGATCATCGTGCCGATGGTCGGGGCCAGTGAGCAGCAGACGGAGAACGCCAGGAACCCCACGGTCCCGGCGATCAGGACGCGGCGGATCGAGATCACCTCCGACAGCCAGGCGGTCAGCGGGATGATGACGATCTCCGCCACCAGATAGGCGGTGGTGATCCAGGATCCTTCATCGAAGCTGGCGCCCAGGGATCCTTCGATGTCCGGTAGCGACGCGTTGGTGACATGGACGTTCATGCCGGCCATGAAGCAGCCGAAGACGCCGCCGATCACGGCGACCCAGGACCGGAGGGGGACCGGCCGCTCGGCTCCGGACTCATTCCGCATCGGAGTGCTCCGGACGGTCGCCGGCCCTGGTATCGACGGTCGCCACCACCGACATGCCCGCCCGCAGTCCGAAGCTGCGCTCCGCCGGCCGGTCGATCAGGATCTTCACCGGGATGCGCTGGACGATCTTGGTGAAATTGCCGGTGGCGTTGTCCGGTGGCAGCAGCGCGAACTGGGCGCCGGACGCCGGTGAGAAGCTGCCGACATGGCCGTGCAGCACGGTTCCGCCGAAGGCGTCGACGCTGATGTTCGCCGGCTGGCCCGGCGCCATCGCCCGCAGTTGGGTCTCCTTGAAGTTGGCGACGACATAGGCCGAATCCAGCGGGACGACCGCGAGCAGCGGCAGCCCGGGCTCGACATACTGGCCGGCCCGGACCGTCCGCTGGCCCACCATGCCGCCGGTCGGGGCGCGGATGACGGTGCTGTCCAGCGCATTCTGCGCCAGGGCCAGCGTCGCCCTGGCCTGCCCGGCTTGTGCCCGGCTGCGCTCGAGCGCGGCCTCGGCCTCGCGGCGCCGGGCCGTCAGGACCGGAACCCGGCCGGCCTCTGCCTCCAGGGCTGCCCGTGCCTTAGCCAGGGCGGCATCGGCCTTGCGGCTGTCGGCCTCCGCCGTCTCCAGCCTCTGGCGGCTCGCCGCCTGCCGGTCGGCCAAGGCCAGGAAGCGATCGAAATCCCGCCGGGCCCGCTGCGCCTCGGCGTCGGCTCCGTCGGCCGCCGCCCGGGCTTCGGCCACCGCGCTTCGCTGCTGCTGCAACTGGGCGTCGATGGTCGCGATCGCGGCGAGATCGGCCGCGACATCCGCGTCTGCGGCGTCGACTGCGGCCTGCGCCTTGTCGCGCTCGGCGCGGTGGTCGCGGTCGTCGATGCGCAACAACACCTCTCCGACCTGCACCGGCTCATTGTCGCCGACCATGACCGCAGCGACGTAGCCCGAGACGCGAGGGCTGATGGTGACCACATCGGCCCGCACATAGGCGTCGTCGGTCTCTTGCAGGAAGCGGCCGACAGTCCACCAGTGCCAGCCCGCCGCGCAACCACTGGCCGATACCGCGACGGCAGCTGCGGCGAGGAGCAGGGCCTTGCCCCGCCGGGTTCTGCCCCGGCCGGGTGCGGTCGAGGCCGCCGGATCGTCTTGCGCTTCCGTCGGCGCGCGTCTGGTGATGATGCTCATGCTGAACCTGCGAATTCGGGACGCTTCCGGCCGAAACGGTGCGAGCGATAATCAGATGCATCCAGTGAGGGGCTGCCCTGTTCCGCCAGGCGTTGCGGCCGGCCTGAAGCAACGTTACTCAGCGGCAGGCCGTCCTGCGCGCGCCGGAATGACAGCCATCGTCGAGGAATGGACAGGATGCTGACCCATGAGGATTGCCAGGTCACGCCGCGTCCGCTGGCAGCCTTCCCCAGTGATCACGAGGCCGGGATCGTCCTGCCGGCGCACAGCCATCGTCGGGCCCAACTGATCCACGCCATCGCCGGCGTCATGACCGTGCATGCGGCGCCGGGCAGCTGGGTGGTGCCGACGGGACGGGCGGTGTGGATGCCGGGCGGGATCGAGCACGAGATCCGCACCGCGAGCCCGATCCGGATGCGGACGGTCTTCGTCGAGCCCGATGCCCGGCCGGACCTGCCTCGCGACTGCCGCGTGCTCCAGGTCTCGCCGCTGCTGCGCGAGCTGGTGATCGCCGCTATGGACCTGCCGTTGGCCTACGAGCTCGGTGGCCGTGACCAGCGGATCATGGAGCTGATCCTGGACGAACTGCGGCTTGCGACGGTCCTCGACTTCCACGTGCCGATGCCCCGGCATCCGAGGCTGGCGGCGCTCTGCGGCCGCTTCGTCGCCGATCCGTCCAGGCCGGCGGAGATGGAGGGGTGGGCGCGCAGCCTGGCCATGAGCAGCCGCACCATGGCCCGTCTCTTCCGGCGCGAGACCGGGATGAGCTTCGGCGACTGGTGCCGTCGCGCCCGCGTTCTCCTCAGCCTGCCGCGCTTGGCCGAAGGCCGCTCGATCCTGGAGGTCGCGCTGGAGCACGGCTACGACAGCCCCAGCGCCTTCGCCGCCATGTTCCGGCGCGAGCTGGGGGTGCCGCCCAGTGCTTACTCGCAGCGCGGTGAACGGAGGTCGGGCTGAGATTGCGGGCAGACGTCAGGCCGCCGTCTTCAGCTGTGATCCACAGCGCTTCCATGTGCCGCGTAGTTGGTCGGGCAGCTTCGACCATCGTCGAGGAAGCGAGTGAAGGCTGGCCAGCGCTTGAACAAGTAGTTCATCGCTTTGCGACCTCGATATGGTGGGATGGCTGGGCCTCTTGCATCTGACCTTGGTGTCAGTCCATCAGACAATCACTTGGGAGCGGGTATCGAGACTCTGTCGGAGTCGCCGTGCGGCAATGCGGCCCAGCGTGACGGGTCCGATGCCGTCGCCGAGCGACAGGCTGCAGCGCCCGGCCTCCTGCCAGTCCACTCGTTCCAGCTGGTCCAGGTTGACGATCAGCGAGCGGCTGACGCGGACAAAGGGCGGCGTCGGCAGGCGGGCCTCGAAATGCCGGAGCAGCCGGCACACCAGGTAGTCCCGCGCACCCTTCAGGAAGACGCGGGTGAAATCCGCTTCCGCCGCCAGCATGGTGACCATGCCCAGCGGCGCGATCACCGATCTGCCGTCGATCCGCAAATGGATGCGCGCCGGTGCGTCGCCGCGATGCCGATCGACATCCAGCTGCAGGTCGTCCTGGCGTTCCGGGTCAGGAACCGCAGGGCGTGCCGTGTTCTGCTCGTGCTGGCGCAGCCGCTCGATCGTCATGGCCAGCCGCCCGGGATCGACCGGCTTCAGCAGGAAATCGATGGCCGAGATGTCGAACGCCCTGACCGCGTAAAGATCATGCGCGGTGACGAACACGATCGCCGGTGCCGGCGACAGCTGCGCGACCAGATCGAAGCCGCGGCCGTCGGTCAGCTCGACATCCAGGAAGATCGCATCGGGACGCAGCGCGGATGCCTGCACCTGCGCCTCGGACACGGTCCCGGCCTCGGCTACGACCTCGATATCCGGATGCGCCTGCAGCAATCGGCGCAGCCCGCGGCGGGCCGGCGGCTCGTCGTCCACCACCATCACGCGAAGCATGCATCTCCCCTCAGCAGCAGCCGCGCCACTACGAGGTCGCCGTCCTGGACCAGGGACAGCTCGTGGCGCGACGGATAGTGCAGTTCCAGACGGCGTCTGGTGTTGGCCAGGCCCACCGCCGGCCGGTCACCGGCGCGCGGGGCCAGCCGGCCGGGGTTGACGACCTCGATCGCCACGGCGTCGCCGGCCGTCCGCCGGGCGGTCACGCGGATCTCCAGCATCTCGGCGTACGACCGAAGCCCATGCTTCACCGCGTTCTCGACCAGCCCCTGCACGATCAGGTGCGGCACGACGACAGACCGCGCCGCCGGATCCATTTCGACGACGCAGCGCAGGCGGCCCTCGAAGCGCAGCTCCTGGATGCGGACAAAGGCGCGCACCGCCTCGATCTCGTCGGTCAGCGGGCACACCGGCCGGGTCTGTTGGTCCAGCGAGTAGCGAAGATAGGCGGCGATGCGGTGGGTCATCTCCAGCGCGGAATCGGGATTGTCCGGGATCTCGGCCGCCACGGTGTTCAGCGCGTTGAACAGGAAGTGGGGGTCGAGCTGCAGGCGTAGGCGCTGCAGCTCCGCCCGGGTTGCGGCGGCCTGCGCCTCGCTGTGCCGTGCCCGCTCCGTCCGGGCGTCGACAGCCGCCCGGATCCAGAAATAGGCCAGCGACCAGCCGAGGAAGACAGCGGTGTAGAAGACCGCCGGGACAGCGTCGTTGGCCGCCATGTTGCCCACGGGGATGTCGGGGAACAGGCCATCCTTGAGCGCATTGGCGATCACCATCTGCAGGATCCCGCCGAGGACGGAGCAGGCCAGGGCCCGGGCGGCGACAACAGCCCCGCGATGCCGGGTCCGCTGCAGATAGAGCTTGTATGCCGCGCTCGTCAGCAGGAAGCCGATGGGGTCGAGCACCAGGGTCAGCGCCACGGTCAGCGCGACGTCGTTGAAGGCGGCGAGCCGCGAGACCAGGCCGAAGAAGGCGATGAAGATCCAGGCCGCCGCGTTCGCGCGCCAGAACGAAATCGGTGGCGACGGGGCATTGTCCGTCGCTCCATCTGCAGCCGCGAAAGGGGGCAAGTCAGCCAGTCTCCGATATCCGGCGGAGATCCGATCGCATCTCTCGCCAAAGGCGGCCCGCCATGATGCGGCGACTGGCTGGTCCTGGAAATGTCGCTTCATCGACTGGAATGGCCGTTTCATCGAATAGCGCGCGTGCGGTTCAGCGCAACGATACTAGGACTTCGGTCGCGCGGTCGATGTTTCGTGTCCGCGAGAGGGGCCGCCGGCACCAGTCCGGCGGACGCAACAGCTTGGCGTCGTGCCTGTCGATGGAAGGCCGGCCGGGCCGGGCGGGAGGCCAACATGACCGGATCGAAGGACCACCAAGACAGGAACGTCATGGGAGCCCGCGCCCAGGCCGCGATCGCCAGGCGGAAAGCGATGGTCCGCTTGGCGCTTCGATCCTCCATTTCGGCCTGCGCGGTCCTGGCGGCCGTCCCGGCGGGCGCCGGCCAGATCGGCTGCTCCGGCAGCAACCCGGTCACCTGCACTCTGTCCGGCGGCCCCTACACCACCCGTGAATATGTGAAGATCTTCGGCACGCAGGGCGATGATGACGTCAAAAGCGGCGGTGCCTCGGACAGTCTGAACGTCACCAACAACGCGACCATCGACATCAGCCCGACATCCCCCTCCACCTTCGTCTACGGCGGGATCACCGCCATCGCGCAAGGCGGGTTCGGCAAGGACAATGCCAATGGTGGCGCCGGCGGCAAGATAACGTTCACCAACAACGGTGCGATAACGACGGAGCTGACAACCAGCGGGTTCCCGCTGCTCTTCGGAATCGAAGCGACGTCCATTGGCGGTGCGGCCGATCTCGACAACTCGGACAACAATTCCAACGGCGGCACGGGCGGCGTCGGCGGGACCGTGTTCGTGACCAACAACCAGAAGCTGACGGTTACCGGCGCCAGCCAGCTTGGGTTCTCCGGCATCTTTGCCGCGAGCATCGGCGGCCACGGCGGCGACCAGAACGGCAGCGTGTCCGGCAACCAGAAGGGCGGCGCCGGCGGCAGCGGCGGTACCGTTCAGGCCGACAATCACGGCACGATCCTCTTGGGCACCAGCTCCAACCGCATACAGGCCCCGGCCACGGGCGGAGGGATGATCGCGGTCTCGGCAAGCGGCGATGGCGGGACCGACAATGGTGACGGTGGTTCCGGGGGGTACGCGGCCGTCACCAACAATGGTTCGGTCCAGGTCTACTGGAACGACACCGAAGGAGACGAAACCGACCTGTTCGGCATCGGCGCCCTCGCCACCGGCGGTAACGGCCTCGCCTCCTCAGACCCCAGCGACGCCGGCGGGGCGGGCGGTCAGGGCGGCAGCACCAATGCCTCGAGCAGCGGCGAGATCCTCGTCGACGTGACCAACGGCACCAAGCTGACGGGCGGCGCCCTGGCCGCGGCAACCCGGGGCGGCAACGGGGGCAAGGGCCCCGACAGGGACAGTTCCGGCGGCGCCGGCGGGGCTGCGGGCGGGGCGTCGGTGCAGCTCAATGACAACGGCACGCTGACCACCCATGGC
>NZ_JANX01000008.1 GCF_000767795.1 Inquilinus limosus MP06
GCGCCGAGCCAGCCGCGTCTCGTGATCCGCATCGTCCTGTTCCCCGTTCCATGCCGGCCGGGCGGTTGCCGGCCTGTCGGGCGCGATCTTACAGCGTCGCTATATCCGGACAAACATTTCGCTAAATGCCGCAGGTGGCGGTCACGACCGCCGGTTCAGCCCCTGCTCGGCCAGGATCGACCAGATCTCCTCGGCGCTGTCGGCGAAGCGGAACAGCTCGAGGTCGCGGGCGTCGATCATGCCGTGCTCGACCAGCGCGTCGAAGCCGATCACGGCGCGCCAATAGGCCTGATCGAACAGCACCACCGGCAGGGCGGAGGACTTGCCGGTCTGGCGCAGGGTCAGGAGTTCGAACAGCTCGTCGAAGGTGCCGAAGCCGCCCGGGAACACCACCAGCGCGTTGGCCCGCATCGCCAGATGCATCTTCCGCATGGCGAAATAGTGGAAGCGAAAGGTCAGCGCCGGGGTGGAATAGGCGTTCGGCTCCTGCTCATGCGGCAGGGTGATGTTGTAGCCGACGGTCGGGGCTCCGGCCTCCGCCGCGCCGCGATTCGCCGCCTCCATGATGCCCGGGCCGCCGCCGGTGGCGATGACGTTGTCGCGCAGACCGCCATGGTCGGTCAGGGCGCCGCCGCGCTCGGAGGCGATGCGGCCGAACTCACGCGCCTGGGCGTACCAGTGGCCGTGGCGGCCGGGCCCGTCCTCGCTGGCGCGGGCGCTGCCGAAGACGACGATGGTGGAGCGCACGCCCCAGGCGCGCAGCGATTCCTCGGCCTTGGCGTATTCCAGCATCAGGCGCACGCCGCGCGTGGAATCGCCGAGCAGGAAGTCCTGGTCGAGTTCCGGCAGGCGGTAGGACGGCGACGCCATCTGCGCCGCGTTGGAACGGGAGGGATGGTCGGGGGCTGGCTTGCTCATCGCCCCTCTAAAGCAGATCGCGGGCCGGGCGGGAAGGGCCCCCGCCGTCACACCATGCGATGTGGGGCCGGCCGTCCCGGCCCCGACATCAGGCCCAGTAGCGCCGGTTCAGGCTGATCCGTCGCTTCAGCGGGCGCGGGATGCGGGCCTCGCGGCGGCCGCAATGATAGGCCGCCAGCTTGACCGCGCTGCGCAGGATCGCCGACGGGATCGCCAGCGGCTGGTGCCGGGCCAGGTGCCGCAGCTCCGACCGCACGAAGCGCCGGCCTTCGCCCGCGGCCTTGCCGAAGCGTTCCAGAAGCCAGGGGGCGCGGGCGTGCATCACGCCGACATCGAAATAGCGGCGGAACTCCTCGCCGATGCTGTAGCTGTGCGAGTGGTGCACCCGCGCCTCGGCAACATAGGCCTTGGCCCAGCCCGACAGCAGGCAGCATGCGGCCGGTTACCGCGGCGTCCTCGCCGAAGATGGTGCCGGACGGGAAGCCGCCGACCATCTCCAGCGCCCGCCGGCGATAGGCGGCGAAGGAATTGGAGCAGAAGGTCGCCTTGATCCCGGCGCCGACCGCATCCTCCGGGCGCAGCACGACGCTGTCCGGCGGGTAGTTGAACAGCCGGGCATGGGCCTCGATCGCGCCGGCGCCGTGATGCGGCAGCTGCCGGCCATAGGCGACGCCGAGCTCGGGGTCGGCGAAGGCGTCGACGATGCGGGCGATGGTGTCGCTGTCGGCCGGCACCGCGTCCTGGGTCAGGAAGACCACCACCTCGATCCGCGGCGACAGGCGATTGACCGCGCGCTGGCGGGTGCCGCCATGGTCGAACTGGGCGCGCGGGATGACGATCACCTCGGCGCCGGCGGCGCGGAAGCGATCCACCGTGTCGTCGGTCGAGCTGGAATCGATGACCAGCAGGGTGCCCGGCTGGAAGGACTGCGCCTGCAGCGCCGGCAGCAGGGTGTCGAGATGCTTCGCCGCATTGAGAGTCGGAATGACCAGCGCGACGCGGTCCTCGGCAATCCCCGGCCCAGGCCTGGACAGGGCCTTATCCGTGTCGAAGGACGTCATGCCCATCTCTTTGCATTGTGCGTTGCGGTATTGTCGCGCAATTCCTCGGTTCCAGCCACTCGCATTCATTCCTAGGAAGGATACGAAAACGAATCCACGCACGGCCTTTTCGAACTCTACGCTTAATTGGTTCTTTCCTGCTAAAGAAAGATCATGGCGTGATCGAGGCGCTCCCGTGATCGAGCCTTGGCCGGAGGCGTGGCGATGCCGCGCCGCCGGGTGCGCGGGCCGCCGTCAGGCGGCCGCGAGAGCGCGCGCGGCCTCCGACTTCTGCCGACGCTTGAAGCGGTAGGCGATGATGACGATGGCGAACAGGACGCCCAGCATGGCCATGGCCAGAAGGATCACAATGGCCTTCGGGCCGCTCGGCGACGTCGGCATGGAGGGCGGGTCGATGATGCGCGAACCGAGATCGGACCGCCCGGCCAGCGTCATCAGGTTCTGCTGCTCGACGCTCATCAGCCGGATCAGCAGATCCCTGTGCTCGGCGATGGTCACCGTGTCGAGTGTCTTGCGCGCATATTCCATGCGGGCCGTGGACTCGCGGACCAGCCGGTCGCGGATGATCTCCTGCGCCATGGCGAAGGTCGCCGACAGGAAGTCGCGGGCGAAGACCGGGTCGCTGTCCTCGAAGTTCGCCTGGACGATATCGCTGTCGCGGTTCCGATCGATCGTGATCCGCTTCGCCAGCGAGTTCATGATGTCGTAGGGCGTCGGCTCCGCCTGCGTGATCGCGGGCTGGCCGGTGACGATCTGGCTGATGGTGTCCTTCAGCTGGGCGCTGAAGCCCGAGGGCATGACCCATTCGGTGCCGGACCAGCGGCCGCGGAACAGCGCGCGGATCAGGTCGGGCCGCTCCCGCACCAGGTGCTCGGCCACGACGTAGCTGGTCAGGAGCTTCAGCACGACCTCCTGGTCGTTGGACGAGGCCTGGTTGATTCCCAGGGTCGACGCCAATGCCGAGGCGGCACCGCCGCCGCCGCCCGGGCTGTCCACCGTCGGTGCGAGGCTCATCGACGAGGTGTAGGTCAGGGGAAGCGTGCGGATGAGGATGCCGCCAAGGACCATGAAGATGGCGATGAACGCGATGATGAGCCAGCGTTCGCGAGACAGCGCCGCGCCGAGGCCTTCCTGCTGCGGCGGTGGCGCCAGCATCGTTTGCAGATCTCGCTGCATGGTCACGGGACTCAGTTCAAGCGCCATGGTTACCCTCTTTCACAGCCGCCCTTCCAGCGACGGTTCGCTCGATGCCTCTAAAAGCGAAGAATATGAACGCAATCTGGAAGCAGTTGTTCAGGTTTGTGAAGTTGTCATTGAATACGGTCAGCACCAAGGCCTGCATGAACACCACATACATCAGCTTCGCCGCGACCGACCGGCCGAGATAGTACAGGCCTGCCGTCAGCCAGGCGATGATGAAGTTGAAGATCGCCACGCCGGTGATGCCGACGTCGAGATAGGCGTTGGAATACGCGGTCGAGACGTTGAAGACTTCCGATACCAGCCAGTACGTCGTTTTCAGGTTGTTCGCGTCCGCGATGTCACTTCTGATGACGGATGGGAACAGCTTGTCGATCGTTCTGGCGAATGTGTAGTTCCATTCTGGCGGGAAGTGCCAGAATATGTTGGCGATATTGTTGATCGGGGTGGTCAGGTACATGTAGACCCAGATCAGGCCGCTGGGGGCCCAGTCCGGATAGTTCACGGTCAGATAGGCGTACTGCATGATCATGCTGCGGCCGGTCCGAAGATCGCCGATATATCCAAACAGCAAGACCAGGGCCAGCAGGCTGAGCGCGGTCTTGACCATGACCGACGTGGACACCCTGTGGGTCATCAGGAACAGGATGCCGGTCTGCAGAATGGCGACCACGAAGAACTTGCGGGAGATGACGACGATCCCCCAGAAGATCATGAGGAAGACGATGGCCAGCCACCGCTTCTCGCCGGTGAACTCGTAGAGAAGGTAGCCGAGCATGCCCAGGGCCAGGCCGAGCGCGAAGGCCATGCCGTTGACCGAGCGGATGCCCCATTCCGAATAGCTGGGGCCGCCGCCGACGATGAGCCAGATCACCGGGAGCCCGCCCATGACCGCGGTCTGCACAAGGTTGATGCAGGCCCACAGGATGAACAGCGTCTTGGTGCGCGCCTTCAGCCGGTCGAGGTCGATCTCCCTGAGCTCGGGGCGCAACCCCATGCTCTTCGCCAGATAGGTGATGACCAGGGCCGGCAGCAGGTAGGTGCCCATGATGAAGCTGACGGGCCACAGCGCCTGCTCGGCATCGAAGATCAGACCCGAGCTGATTCTCCAGACATAGAGCAGGAACGCGATCGACCATACTGAGGTGAAGATCAGGATCGGGTTCAGGTAGCCGGGCAGAGTCAGTCGAAACCGGACGTTCGACATGGGCCGAGGGAATGAGCGGTAAGGAGTCATGGTCGCCTGGTGCTGCCGCCATGGCCCGACCTTGGCCCGTGACTGCGTCGCCCTTCGCTACGATTGTGTCCGCAGGCGCGCAGAGGCGCCGATCCGCGCGATATACGCAAAAATCGCCGGAATGGCGAGGCTCGATACCGATCTGTGGATCGCATCTCGGCGGGCGTGGTCACCGCAGGACTCCGTCGCGCCGCGCCAGGACCGAGCCGGCGGCCGCCCTGACCAGCCCGCTCGGCAGCCACGACAGCGCCAGGCCGGCCAGCGGCCTCATGCCCCCGCCGAGGCGCCGGGCCTCGCGAAAGCAGGTCGCCGCCTCCTGCATCTGCCCGATGGCCAGCAGCCGGGCGCCCAGATCGAAGCGCTGCGCCGCCTGGGCCGCGATCGGCGCGTCGAGCCGCTGGCAGAGCGCGATGATCCGCCGGCGGGCGTCCAGGCCCGCCTCATAGCGGGTCGAGATGCTGTTAGGCATCGCCCGGACCACGACCCCGGGGACGGGGTCGTGCAGGATGGTGCCCCGCCGCGCCAGGCGGATGCACAGCTCCCAGTCCTGGAAGCGGGGCATCTCCGGATCGAAGCCGCCGATGGCCTCGAGATCCGGGCGGCGGGCGAGCAGCGTCTGGGTGCTGATCAGGTTCCGGCGGAACAGCGTGAGGGAGACCTCCTCCGCCGGAATCTCGGTGTCCCTCGGCAGCAGCGTCGCGCGCGTGCCGGTCAGATAGATGAAGCTGCAGAAGGTGCCGACGCAGCCGGGGGCGGCGCCGGCCATTCGCCGCATCTGGTTCGCCAGCTTGTCGGGGAGCCAGAAATCATCGCTGTCCTGGAAGGCGACCAGGGGGGCCGTGGCCCGCTCCAGGCCCAGGTTCCGCGCGCGGGCGCCGCCGCCATTCACCGGAGCCCGCACCAGCGTCAGTCGCGGATCCTCGATGGCCGAGACCGCGGCGACGGTTGCGTCGGTCGACGCGTCGTCGACCACGATCAGCTCGAAATCCGGAAAGGTCTGCTGCAGGACGCTGCGGATGGAGGCCTCGATCGTATCGGCACGATTGAAGGTCGGGATGATGATCGAAACGGCCGGCATCTCGGCGCCTCTGGGATCTTGGATGGTTCGACGCGGCGACGACGCCGGAGAGGCGGATAGCCGATGAATCTTATAGCCGATAAAAAGGCAATCTGATGGCCGGGCCGACCGGCCGTGCCGGCGGCCCGGCGGGCACGGCTCCGGCGCCCCGGCCCGGTGTCGGCTAGATCATCCGCAGGTCGGTGAACAGCATGTCGCCGCCCCCTTCGACGGCCAGCGACAGCTTGGCGCCGGTGGCGCCGGTCGGGGTCAGGGCCACGGCGCGGAAGCGCAGCCATTGGCCGAACCCGTTCGACGTCAGCCGGCCATGGTCCTGATTGACGATCACGTCGCGGCCGATCTCGGTCCCCATCGCGTCGAGCCAACGCATCTGCAGCCGCAGGCGGCCGCGCTTGCCCTGGTCCTTCAGCCAGAAATCGACCACGTGGTCGCGGCCGCTCTCGACGGCCATCGGCGCCGTGGTCTCGATCTCGACGGCCGCGTCTCCGCCATGCAGCCGGATCGCATGGTCCACAGCCGGGGGCAGATCCGCCGTGGTCTGGTGGAAGCCGCCGCCCTGGCCCTTGCCGAGGCTGGTCCAGCCGCCCTTGGCGGACAGGTCGTCGGTCTCCGGCATGGACCGTCCGGTCGGGTCCGCGGCGACGATCCGGTTCGGGCCTTCCCGGAAGCGGTAGGACCGCTGCTTCGAGCCTTCGTTGTCCACCGAGAGATCGCCGAAGACGACCCGGCCGCCGCGGACGAAATAGGCGGAGCCCGACGTCGTGTCGATCCGCCACTGGCCGACGGTGGCGTCGCGGAACACGATCTCGTAGTCCGGCGCCTTCATGGCATCCACCAGGTTGCCGGCATCGAAATCCGCGGTCGGCGGCTTCACCTGGCGACGGATGATCGTGTCGTTCAGAAGCAGCCGTCCCTTCGCGCCCGGGGCGACCACGAAGGGCGTGCTGCCCGACGCGCCGTAATAGCCGTTCCGGCAGGAGTGATAGGCGACGCTGCCGGTCAGATAGTCCGGGCAGTTGCGCTCGACATCCGCGCCCTCGATGACGATGCTGCCGCCATACAGATTGTAGCCGGTCTTGATGGCGCGCTGCAGGCTGCCGCCGATGACGTGGACGACGCCGGCCTCGTTGCGCAGCGTCCAGCCGTCATCGTCGGCCCATAGCGCCGCCGAGCTCTCGAAGCGCTGCGCCTGGAAGATCGGTGCGTGGAACTGCAGGTAGGCGTTGAGTGCATTGCCGACGAACGGCCTCAGGACGCCCCGCGGCCGATAGTCGTAGATATGGAACTCGCTCTGGGTGTCGCGGCTCTGGGGCGGTTCGCCGGCATGGCTGCCCCAGACCACTCCGGTGCGCAGCCCGCCGATGCGCAGGCCGTAGATGAAGCCGTACTGGGTTTTGTCGGTCGATGTCTTGTCGCTGGTGGCGCGCAGGGCGCAGGCATAGTTCAGGGCGTATTTCGGTGCCTCGGCCGCGCCGTCGGAGACGATGCTGGCCCTGTACAGCCGGCCGTCGCGCCAGTTGCGCAGGCTCAGGACGGCGTCGGTCGCCTCCGTGGCGATGCCGTAGAGCCCGTAATCGGCCATGTCGATGGTCTGATAGGCCCCGCTGGCCTCGACCGACCGGACGCGGTACCGCCGGGTGAACAGGACACGGTCGTAGCGCAGTGCTTCCTGCACCGCCTCGGTATCGTCGTCCGTGCCGTTCTCCCACCAGGAGGGCGTGACCACGGTCCCCTGGGCGAAGGAGATCTTGCCGCGCCAGCCATCCTCCCGCGCAAAGGTGCGGCGCGGCGGCGCGACGACGGCATCGCTGAAGGTCAGGGTCGCGCCGTCGGCGACGCGGATCGGGCCGCCCCGGATCTGCACCGGGGTGGTGACGGTCAGGTCGGCCGTCACGTCGACCGGACCATCGATCGACACCCAGCCCTTCCGCCCGGCCGCCGCGGCGGTGGCCTTCTGCAGGGCGGAGTCGGGAACGCCGAACCGGGCGGTGGAGAGCGGCTCGGCCGACGCGTCCGAAGGGGCGTCGGCTTCCGCCGCGAAGGCCGCTGGCATCGACGCGAAAGGCGCTGCGGCGATACCGGCCAGGAATCCTCTTCGCATCTCATCCATGGCCGGGATGACCGCACGGTGGTCCGCGCGCGTCAAGACGGAAATCCGGCCTGTCATGGTCTCTTCACAGATTTCGGAGGGGTGCTGACGGGTCGCCGCCAGGGAAAACCGGATGGCCGGCCCGACTAAGCCCGGCCTTCGCCAGATCGCATTGCAGGAGCGCGGCGAAGCCGTGAGGCGTTGACTTCACCGGCGCCGATTCGTCTGGCGCTCCTCTGAAGCACGGCCCGTTCTACTTCATGCAGATCAACGCATGCGGCATCGGTCATGCCGGGGTCAGCCCGCGTGTCTTGCCGGCCGGAGCGCGTCCCTGACCGCCTTCGCCGCCACGAAGCCGGGATAGCAGAAGGTCACCAGAAACAGCTTCGGGTTACCCATGGCGGCGCGCCGCACGCCGGCCTGGAACTGCTGCAGCGCCGGGTCGGTCAGGGTCAGGCCGCCGGCGCGGATCGCGATCATCGCATTGGCCTGCACCCGGAGGATGAGCTTGCGCAGGCTTTGATACGTCTCGGGCTTGAAGCCGTCCGTCCGAAGCATCGTCTCGAGGGCCTTCACGGCCCGGTAATAGCCGTGGATGTTCCGCTCCGACTTGCGGCGGGTCATGATCGAATCGGCGCGGACCCGCCTCAGGAAATACTCCTTGTCGCGCACGAAGGTGCGGCCGCATCTGACGAACAGCCGCGGCGTATGCTCCTCGTCCTCATGGATGATCGGCAGGAATTCGAGGCCGTGCTGCTGCGAGACGGTGCGCCGGTGGATGTACAGCCATGAGGTCGGCAGATAGTTCCTGCGGCCGACCTGGAAGTTCAGCAGGTCCTCGCCGGTCGGGAACGGGCCCTCGGTGCGCTGCCGGTACTGGTTGAGGAGGGGGCCGGCGCCATGGTTTCCGTCGTCCAGGAACGAGCGCGCGGAGAAGCAGAACAGGTCGAGGTCCGGCTGGGCCTGCAGCGTCGCGCGGAAATCGGCGAACAACCCGTCGGCGAGGATGTCGTCCGAATCGAAATAGTAGACGAAGTCGCCGGTCGCCGCCGCCGTCCCGACATTGCGCGCCGCACCCAGCCCGCCGTTCCGGGTGTGGATGATGCGGACATGAGGCAGCTGGCCGTAGAGCTCCTCCACGATCTGCCCGGTACGATCGGTCGAGCCGTCGTCGACGATCACGATCTCGTCGGCGGGAGAGGACTGGCCGACGACGGAATCGACAGCCGCCTTGACGTATTTCTCGACGTTGTAGGCCGGGATGACCACGGAGAGTCGGGGCGGCTGGTTCGGCATCAGGCATCCGGAAATGGCCGTGCGGGCAGGACGGCTCGGTCGAGGAGGGGGCGGGTGGCGATGTCGCGGCCGGACGGGCCATTCCTTCGGGCGGCGGCCGGCGGGCCGTATCAGCTCACACGGCGCAGCACGACGTTCTCGCCGTCCTCGAAGCGGAAATCGGGACGGCGGGCGATGAACTCGTCGGTCGCGGTCCTGCAGCCGGAATAGTCGTGATAGTCGTCGATCACGATCATGCCGCCGGGGCTCATCTTGTCGGCCACCGCGGTCAGGCAGTACAGCACCGGGTCGTACCAGTCGCAGTCGACATGGGCGAGGCTGATCGCCCTCAGCGGCGCGGTGGGGACGGTATCCTCGAACAGCCCCTTGTGCAGGGCCACTGCGCGGCCGTCCACCACGATCCCGTGGCGGGCCAGCGACCGGCAGACATCGCCGTAGAGATCCTGGCGGTAGCCGTAATACTCGTCGCCGCCGATGCCCTTCGACTTGCCCGTCGCGATGGTCTCGTACCGTTCCTTGGCGCGGGCGTCGTCCTTGTCCGAGGTCGGGGGCGGGATCATCCCGAACACGTCGAAGCCGTGGAAGCTGCGGCCGTCGGCCCCGGCCGCCTTGGCCAGGATGACGGTGCTGCCGCCGAGCGCGATGCCGAACTCGACGATATCGCCCGGAATCTGGCGGCTGCGGACATGCCGCAGGGCTTTTTCCAGGCGATGCAGCCGGGCCGGGGATAGGTAGGTCAGCTTGTCCCTCACCACGGCCTTGGTCGTCTGGCTGAGGGTCCGCCGCAGCACCGCCATGCGGAGGCGTCGGATCAGGCGGCGGGCGGACGAGTTGGGCATGGGAGCTCCGAGACGATCGTTGCCGGGAAAGGACGATGCGATAGTTCCTGGACGCGGGCAAGCGCCGCTGCGGCGCGGCCGGCTCCGGCGGGCAGTCTCGTCCTGCCCGGGCCAAATGCCGGCCGGCGGTTGATAGCAATCGAGTTTGTCGAATCTGGGGCTCTGCTGCGGCGAGCCTGTCGGGTGACGGAAAAGGCCGGCGGGGCGGTGCGGGACTATTGCGGGAATGATCCGCTTCCCGACGGGGCGACCGGACATGAATCCGCCATGATGTCCGGATGATATGGAGCTCACCCCCGCCGATCGTGGCTTGCCGACACACCGTTCCCCTGTTAGGGGAGGCGGCGATCGGGCGGGGCCGGACAGGTGGGCGTCCGGCCGCCGGCGGAAACCGGCATGGATTGCCAAGTTGGGGCGAAATGGCTGCGCAAGGGTTGAAAGGCAAGCTGGCAAAGGGCGCAGCCTGGGTTGCCGCCTCGCGGGCGCTGATCAACCTCATCAGCTTCAGCAATACGCTGCTCCTGGCCCGCCTGCTGACGCCGGCGGATTTCGGTATTGTCGCGATCGCGAGCACGGTGTCGTTTGTCGTGAGCGCGCTGACGGAGCTGTCGCTCTCCCAGTCGCTGATCCAGCACCGGAATCCCGAGGAAGAGCATTTCCACAGCGCCTGGACGCTGAACCTGGCCCGATCGACCGTTCTCGCGGCCCTGATCGTGGCCCTGGCGTGGCCGATCGCATGGTTCTATTCCGACCCCCGGCTCGGCCCGATCATGCTGGTGATCGGCGCAGGCGCGCTGCTGACCGGCCTGACCAACCCGAAGCTGGTGACGTTCCAGAGGAACCTGGTCTTCTGGCAGGACTTCGTCCTGAACGTGTCGCAGAGAGCCGTCGGGCTGGCCTTCGCCGCCGCCGTCGCGATCGTATTCCGCAACTACTGGGCCATCGTCGCCGGCATCATCGCGACGCAGGTCTCCGCGGTCATGCTGTCCTTCCTGTTCGTGCGGTACCGTCCGAAGCTGCAGCTCCGCCGTGCGCGCGAGCTGCTGTCGTTCTCGGTCTGGCTGTCGCTGGGGCAGGCGGTCAATACCCTCAACTGGCGTACCGACCATCTGGCGATCGGCTATGTGCTGGGCGGCACGGCGCTCGGGCACTATACCGTCGGCGACAGCCTGGCGGTCCTGCCGACGCGCGAGGCGACCGCGCCGCTCGCACAGACCCTGTTCCCCGGCTTTTCGCGCATCAACGACGACATCCAGCGCCTGCGGGGCGCCTATCAGCGTGCCCAGACCCTGCTCTGCGCGGTGGCGCTGCCGGTCGGCTTCACCTTCGCGCTGATCGCGAAGCCCCTGGTGCTGCTGACCATGGGGGAAAAATGGCTTCCGGCGGTGCTGATCATCCAGTTCCTGTCCGGGATCTTCGCCGTGCAGACGCTCTCGTCCTCGCTGCAGCCTCTGGCGATGGCGCTGGGGGCGACGCGCAGCCTCTTCAAGCGGGACCTGGTCAATCTCGGGATCCGCATCCCTCTGATCATCGTCGGGATGATCTTCTACGGCGTTCCCGGCGTCGTCGTCGCCCGCTGCATCAGCGGAACGGCCAACACGCTGGTCAACATGGCGATGGTGCGGCATCTGCTGAACCTGCCAATCCGGACGCAGCTGGCGGCCAATGCCCGCGCGCTGGCCAGCACCGTGGCGATGGTGCTGCTGGTGAGCGCCCTGGACCGGTGGACCGGGGAGGGCACGGCCGCCTTGTTCCTGGTCAGCAAGATCGCGATCCTGTCGTGTGCCGCGGTTTTGACGTATCTGGCCTCCACCATCTGCCTCTGGGTGGTCGCCGGCAGGCCGACGGGGCCGGAGAGCGAGATCGCGTCGCTGTTCATGGGTGTCCTGAGGCGCAGGTCGGCATGACCGGCCGTTGGGAACGGCGGGCCGCGGTCGTGCGAAGCGGGTTGAGGGGGATTAGCTGATGGCCATACCGAAGATCATCCACTATGTCTGGGTCGGCCCCAGACCGCTGCCGGAGGAGGACCGGCAGCGCGTCGAGGCGTGGCGCAGCGCCATGCCCGACTGGGACTTCCGGTTCTGGAACAACGACACCGTCAATTTCGGCAGCCGCTATCTCGCGCAGGCCTATTCCGTCCGGGCCTGGAATCGCGTTTCCGACTATACCCGCATGGATGCGCTGACCCGGTTCGGCGGCATCTATCTCGATACCGACATGGACCTGATCCGGCCGCTCGACCCGCTGCTGGACAACACGGCGTTCCTGGGCTTCCAGCGGGGCGACGAGAGGCCGGACGTGATGGTCAACGGCGCCATCTTCGGGACCGAGCCCGGGCATTGGCTGCCGTCGGCGCTGCGGGACATCTTCGACAAGCAGCTCCATGGCGGCAAGAACATCGGCTCCTTCGCCGGTCCGGGCCTGATCACCAAGGTGCTGCGGGACAACGGGCTGCAGGGCTATTCGGACGAGATCATCCATGTGCGGGATGTGACGGTCTATCCGAGGCGCTTCTTCTATCCGTATTCGTGGCTGGAGGAATACAGCCCCGAGGTGGTGACCCCGGACACGATCGCGGTCCATCGCTGGGCCGAGACCTGGGTGGTCAAGAATCCGGGATACTGGACGCGCCTGAAGCGCCTGTGGACCAGGCAAATGGCCCGATGCATGCCGAAGACGGCGCTGCGAAATGCCCAGATCGCGGCGCGACGGGGCAGCCAGCAGACGGCGGAGAGAGGGTGATGGACACCATCGCGATCGTTGATACGTCGATCTGCACCGACAATCTCGGTGACGAGATCATCATGGATGCGGTGAACAGCGTCGTCTGGGAGCTGTTCCCCAACGCGTACATCCTCCGCGTTCCGAGCCACGAGTCCCTGTCGGACCGCACGCGCAAATACGTCCGGCAGGCGGATTGGTGCTTCATCGGCGGGACGAACCTGCTGTCCTCCAACATCACCGCGCTGGGCCTCTGGCGCCTGGACAAGATGGCTGCCGCCGCCTATGGCTCCACCCGGACCGTCTGCCTCGGCACCGGCTGGAACAAGTATATGTCGGAGGCGACGCCGGCGACGCGGGCTCTGCTGCGGACGGCGCTGTCGCCCGAGCTGATCCACTCCGTCCGCGACGGCTACACGGCCAGCCATCTGGAGAAGGTCGGGCTCAAGGCGGTCACGACCTCGTGCATGACCACCTGGTCCCTGACCCCGGAGCATTGCCGCGGCATCCCGACCCGGCGCGCGCCGTCGGTCGTGTTCACGCTGTCCGCCTGGCATCCGGATGTGGAGGCGGACCGCGCCTTCGTCGAGTTGCTGCGGCGCCGGTACAAGCGGGTCACGTTCTTTTCCCAAATGCAGAACGACTACGAATATTTCCGCAAGTTCGGCTGGGACGACATCTCCGTCGCGGCCGTCACCACGGAGGCGTACAACCGCTTCCTCGAGAACGAGGATGTCGACTTCGTCGGCACGCGGCTCCACGGCGGCATCCGGGCGATGCAGAAGGGGCGGCGCGCCCTGATCCTCGCGATCGACAATCGCGCGACCGAGCTCGGCAAGGACACCGGCCTCCCGGTTCTGCAGCGTACCGATGTCGCGGGGATCGACGCCTGGCTGGAGCGCGAGGAGCCGATCCGGCCCGCCCTTCCCGAGGATGCGATCAACCGCTGGAAGGCGCAGTTCCGCGGCGAGGCTGCGGCCACGGTGCCGAAGCCGGCCCCGGTCGCCGAGCCGGCCGTGCCGCGATACCTGTCCCGTATCGGCCGGGTGGTGAGCCGGGTCGCCTGAGCCGGCTCCCGGACGGCGCGACGGATGCCGCCGGCATCCGTCGCGCGACATCGTCAGGCGGCCGCGCCGCCGGTCTGCTTCTGATACCAGCGCCACGCCGTCCGGATCGAGTCCTCCAGGCCGAAGCGCGGCTGGAAGCCCAGCACCGACGCGGCCAGGGCGGGATCGGCGACCAGGGTCGGCGAATCCCCCGGCCGGGGCGGCGACTGCCGGACCGGGACTGGACGGCCGGTCACCCGCTCGACCGCCGCGATCACCTCGCGCACCGTGTGGCCGGTGCCGGTGCCCAGGTTGAAGGCCCGGGGCGCGCCGCCGTCCAGCAGGTAGCGCAGGGCGCGGACATGGGCGTCCGCCAGGTCGGTGACGTGGATGTAGTCGCGGATGCAGGTGCCGTCCGGCGTCGGATAGTCGTCGCCCAGGATCTCGACATGCGGGCGGTGGCCGGCTGCGGCCATCAGCACCAGCGGGATCAGATGGGTCTCGGGGTCATGCGCCTCGCCGATCTCGCCGTCGGGATCGGCGCCGCAGGCGTTGAAATAGCGCAGCGCGGCCCAGCGCAGCCCGTAGGCGGCGGCGAAATCGGCCAGCATGCGCTCGATCATCAGCTTCGACGCGCCATAGGGATGGATCGGGTTCTGCGGCGTGTCCTCGGCGATCGGTACGCGGTCCGGCGGGCCGTAGGTGGCGCAGGTGCTGGAGAACACGACGGTGTTGACGCCGTTGCGCTGCGCCGCCTCGAGCAGGCTGAGCGAGCCGGAGACGTTGTTGCGGTAGTACAGCGCCGGCTCGTTGACCGACTCTCCGACATAGGTCAGGGCGGCGAAATGGAGGATGGCGACCGGCCTGTGTTGCGCCATCACCTGGTCCAGCGCAGCCCCGTCGCCGATATCCGCCTGCTCCAGCGGCCCCCATTGGACAAAGCCGCGGTGCCCGCGGGACAGGTTGTCGACCGTCACCGGCACGAAGCCGGCGGCCGCCAGGGCCTTGCAGGCATGGCTGCCGATATAGCCGGCGCCGCCGGTGACCAGGACGGCGGGTTTGTCGTGGTTCATCTTGGGTGGATCCCTGGTTTGACGTCCTTGGTGGGCCGGTAGCCGCATCTGGTAGCGCAGCCGCCGTGCCGAAGACAACGAAACCGGCCGGGGCCGGCAGATTTCGAGAGGGGCGGCGCACGAAGGCTCTCCGGTGGTGCGCCTTGGATTTGTCATCTAAAGATGGCAGAAGAACGACCGCGCCGGCTCGCCGCGACTGCCGCAGACCGGTCGCAGGGGCCGGAACCGCTGTAAGGTTTTTCGAGCAGTTCGGATCTTCGGGCGAATTGGATGTGGGGCGCGGCGTTGGTGCAAGTGATCGAGACCGAAATCCCGGACGTCAAGCTGATCAAGCTGCGCGTGTTCGGGGACGAGCGGGGCCGGTTCTTCGAAACCTGGAACCTGCAGAAGTTCACCGAGGCCGGGCTGCCGATGAATTTCGTGCAGGACAACCAGGCCAGCAGCGCCGCCGCCGGTACCATGCGCGGCCTGCACTACCAGACGGCGCCGCACGCCCAGGGCAAGCTGATCGGCGTGATCCGCGGCGCGATCTTCGACGTCGCCGTCGACATCCGCCATGGCTCCCCGACCTTCGGCCGGTCGGTCGGCGTGACCCTGACTGCGGCCGAGCCGGCCCGGCTGTGGGTGCCGGCCGGCTTCGCCCATGGCTATGTCACGCTCGAGCCCGATACCGAGGTGGTCTATAAGGTCACCTCCGGCTACGCGCCGCAGGCCGAGGGCGGCCTCCGCTGGGACGACCCGGCGCTGGGCATCGACTGGCCGATCGATCCGGCCGGGATGACCGTCAACGACCGCGACCGCAACTGGCCGCGCCTGGCCGACGCGCCCGCCCATTTCGAACACGGTGCAGCATGACCATCTTCGTCACCGGCGGCGCCGGCTTCATCGGCTCGGCCCTCGTCCGCCAGCTCGTGGCCGACGGCGAAAGCGTCGTCACCATCGACAAGCTGACCTATGCCGGCAACCTGGACAACCTGGCCGGCCTCGACGCCACCGGCCGGCACCGCTTCGCCCAGGCCGACATCTGCGACGTCGACGCCATGCGGGCGCTGTTCGCCGAGCACCGGCCGGAGCGGGTCTACCACCTGGCGGCCGAAAGCCATGTCGACCGGTCGATCGACGACCCGCTGGCCTTCGTCCGCACCAATGTCATGGGCACCGCCAGCCTGCTGGACGCGGCGCTGAAGTACTGGCGCGGGCTGCCCGCGGGCAATTCCTTCCACTTCCTGCACGTCTCGACCGACGAGGTCTATGGCGAGCTGGACGCGACCGGCCTGTTCGCCGAGACCAGCCCGTACCAGCCGAACTCGCCCTATTCCTCCAGCAAGGCCGGTTCCGACCACCTGGCGCGGGCTTGGCACCGCACCTACGGCCTGCCGGTGATGGTGTCGAACTGCTCGAACAACTACGGGCCGTACCAGTACCCGGAGAAGCTGATCCCGGTCGTCACCCTGAACGCGCTCGAAGGCAAGCCGCTGCCGATCTACGGCAAGGGCGAGAATGTCCGCGACTGGATCCATGTCGACGACCACGCGGCCGGGCTGCGGGCGATCATGGCCAGGGGCCGGCCGGGCGAGACCTATCTGATCGGCAGCCGGTCGGAGCGCACCAACATCGACCTGGTGCGCCAGATCTGCCGCATCCTCGATGAGCTGCAGCCGGCGGCGCGGCCCTATGAGAGCCTGATCACCCACGTCACCGACCGGCCGGGCCACGACGCGCGCTACGCCATCGATCCGACCAAGGCCGAGACCGAGCTGGGCTGGCGGCCGAAGCACAGCCTGGAGCAGGGGCTGCGCGACACCGTGGCCTGGTACGTCGCCAACCGGCCCTGGTGCGAACGGGCGGGCGAGCGCAGCCGCATCGGGCTCGGGCACGCCGCATGACCCTGGTGATCTTCGGCGCCGGCGGCCAGGTCGGGCGAGAGCTGGCGGAGCTGGCGCGGGCGCAGGGCCTTGACATACGCGCGCTGGCGCGGGCGGAGGTCGACATCACCGATGCCGCCGCGGTGGCCGAGGCCGTGCGCGGCGCCGACTTCGTCGCCAATTGCGCCGCCTACACCGCGGTCGACAAGGCCGAGGCCGAGCGCGACCGGGCCTTCGCGGTGAACGCCACCGCGCCGGGCGTGATCGCCCGGGCCTGCGCCGGGGCCGGGGCGGCGCTGCTGCACATCTCGACCGACTACGTCTTTCGCGGCGACGGCGACCGGCCGTGGCGCGAGGACGACCCGATCGCACCGCTCTCGGTCTACGGCGAGAGCAAGGCGGCGGGGGAGGCGGCGGTGCGGGCGGCGCTGCCGCGCCACGTCATCCTGCGCACCGCCTGGGTCTTCGCCGCGGACGGCCACAACTTCGTCCGCACCATGCTGCGCCTCGGTGCCGAGCGGCCGGAGCTGCGCATCGTCGCCGACCAGCATGGCGGCCCGACCCCGGCCGCCGCCATCGCCGCGGCGATCCTGGCGATCCGCGGCCAGGCCCTGGCACCGGGCTTCGACGGCTGGGGCACCTTCCATTTCGCCGGCGCTCCGGCCACCACCTGGCACGATTTCGCCGCGGCGATCTTCGCCGCGACGGGCCGGCCGGGGCCGGTGCTGCATGCGATCGCGACCGCCGACTACCCGACGCCTGCACGGCGGCCGTCGAATTCGGTGCTGGATTGCGGCAAGATCGGCCGTGTGTTCGGCTTGGGGCAGCCCGATTGGCGGTCGGCGCTGTCTGCCATGGTGCGGACGCAATAGCGACGGAGAAAGGGGCCCGGCCGGGGGGCGGCTGTGCGTCTTGGGGGAACGAATGGCTGAAGTGCTGGTGATCGGACGGTCGAGCTTTCTCGCCCGCGGCTTCATTGATGCCCACGGCGCCGACGGCATCCGCCACGCCGCCTGGGCCGATGTGGCGCGGCCGGAGATCTTCGACGGCATCGGCTGCGTGGTCAATTTCGCGCTCGACCCGCGCTATATGCGCGAGGCGTACGACCCGGATCTCGACTGCGACCGCGCCCTGGCCGAGGCGATCGGCCGGGCGCAGGCCGACGGCCGCATGCCGGCGGATGCGCATGTGGTGATGATCAGCACCCGCAAGGTCTACGGCCCGGCCGGGGACCAGCCGCTGGTCGAGACCCGCGTGCCGGCGCCACAGGACGCCTATGGCCGCAACAAGCTGGTGACCGAGCAGCTGCTGCAGGACCGGTTCGGCCCGAACCTGACCATCCTGCGCCTGTCCAACATCTTCGGCTTCGAGGACCTGCCGGGCCGGCGCACCTTCCTCGGCCTGCTGCTGCGATCGCTGCGGGAGGAGGGCGTGATCCGCTACGACGTCAGCCCGTTCACGGTGAAGGACTTCCTGCCGGCCGAGGCCTTCGCCGCGGCGCTGGTCAAGGTGGTGCGGGCGCGCCCCGGCGGGCTGTTCAACATCGGCTCCGGCGTGCCGCTCGAGGCCGGCTGGCTGGCGATGTGGATCCTCGAAGGCTATGGCCGCGGCAGCCTCAGCATCACCGATCCGTCCATTCGCGATGCATTCACGATGGACGTGCAGAAGTTCGTCGCGCGCTTCGGCCCGGTCGCCGGCCGCGACGACATCCGTGCGGCCTGTCTGGCCATTGGAAGGAGACTTGGGGGTTGAACAAGATCGTCATCACCGGGGCCGCGGGCTTCCTCGGCTCGCACCTCGCCGACCTGTTCGTGGCGCGCTACCCGGAGTCCCGGTTCGTCTTCTTCGACAAGATGACCTATTCGGCGGATATCGAGAACGTCGTGCACCATCTGCATGACCGCCGGCGCCAGCTGCTGGTGGGCGACATCTGCGATCCGGAGTTCTGCCGCCAGGCGACGGCGGGGGCCGACCTGGTGATCCATGCCGCGGCCGAAAGCCATGTCGACCGGTCGTTCATGAACGCGACCCGCTTCGTGCACACCAACGTGTTCGGCACCCACACGCTGCTGGAGGCGTGCCGCATCAACCAGGTGCCGCGGATCATCCATGTCTCGACCGACGAGGTCTATGGCGAGGTGCTGGAGGGCGAGGTCGACGAGGACACCATCCTCAACCCGACCAACCCCTATTCGGCTTCGAAGGCGGCGGCGGAGATGATGGTCCGCAGCCTGATCCATTGCTACAAGATGCCGATCCTGATGATCCGCGGGAACAACATCTTCGGCGCCCGCCAGTACCCGGAGAAGATCATCTCCCGCTTCTGCCTGCGCCTGGTGCGCGGCGAGAAGCTGCCGATCCACGGCAACGGCAGCAATGTCCGCCACTACCTGGCGGCGCAGGACATGGCCGAGGCGATCGCCCTGATCAACGAGGTCGGCCAGATCGGGCAGGTCTACAACATCGGCTCCGACGAGGAGTACACCAACCTCCAGGTCACGCGGATGATCTGCGACGCCTTCGGCGTCGAGATGCAGGACGTGGTCGAATATGTCGAGGACCGGCCGTTCAACGACCGGCGCTACTCGATCTCCTCCAGCAAGCTGCGCAGCCTGGGCTGGGCACCGAAGCGCCGCCTGGCCGACGAGATCCCGGACATCGCCAAATGGTATCGCGACAACGCCAAGCGCTACGAGTGGGACGAGGTGTGAGAGGCTGACAGGTTCCGCTCTGTCTCCTGCCGTCATCCCGTGCGCGCTGCGGCGCGAAGTGCCGCTGCGCAGACACGGGATCTCGCCCAGTGCCGCGACAGATCCCGGGTCAGCGGCGCACCACTGCGTGCTGCGCTGCGCCCGGGATGACGGCGGGCATTGACGCCCGCCGCCGTTCGATCAGGACGGGTCGACCCAGAAGGTGTCGGGGCGGTAGACCCCGAAATGCGCCCCCGGGTCCCAGGAGAAGATGCCCTTCTCCGGCACGTTGTGCAGGCGGGTCTTGACCACGACCGGCTGCAGCACGCCCTGCACGGTGCCGATCGAGGTCACCTCGTCGGCCTGGATTTTCACCATCTCGCGCATGATGGCATCGCGCCGGGCGGCGTCGGTGGTGCCGCGCCATTCGGCATACAGGGCCATCAGCTTTTCGCCGAAATCGAGGTCCGGCTTCTCGCCGGCACCGCCGCCGGTCTGCACGAACTGGCCCCATTTCGGGTACTGCAGCCAGTTCTGGTCGACCGGCGCCAGCTGCGTCGGGCCCGTCGTCGGCGTGATCAGGCCGTTGTCCCAGCCCTGCCACACCGACATCACCGTGTCGCCGGCGAAGATCCGCTGCAGGAACACGTCGCGCTGCGACTGGGCGGTGTGCAGCGCCACGCCGATCTTGGCCCAGCTCTCGCGCACCAGCTGCAGCACATCGGCCTCCAGGCTGCGCTCGCCGGCGCTCTCGACCACGATCTCCAGCCGCCTGCCATTCGGCATCAGCCGGATGCCGTCGCCGTCGCGCTTGGTCAGCCCGATCTCGTCCAGCAGGGCGTTCGCCTTGTCCAGGTCGAACTTCGCCCATTCGGTCGCCAGCGCCTCGTCATAGTAGGGCGACTGCGGCAGCACCGTGTTCTGGCTCGGCCGGGCCTGGCCGAAGAACACGGTCTGGTTGATCTCGTCGCGGTCGACTCCCAGCGACAGGGCACGGCGGAAGCGGACGTCGCGGTTCAGCGCTCGCCAGTCCGGGTCGTTGCAGTTCAGGTTCGGGTACAGCGCGACCTCGGAGCCGAGCGCCGTCGGCCACAGCCGCACCTTGTAGCCGCCCGCCTGCTCGCCGGCCTTGAGGAAGCTGATATTGTCGAAGCGCAGGCCGCGGGCCTGCAGGTCGGCCTCGCCCGTGCCGGTCTTGGCCGGGATCAGCGAGCCCTCGACCACGTTGACGACGACGCGGTCGAGATAGGGCAGCTGCCGGCCCTGGCTGTCGACCCGGTGGTAGTAGGGGTTGCGGACGAAGACGAAGCGCTCCGCCGGCGGCTTGGTGGTGTTGACCCAGGGCTCCAGCACCGGCAGCTCCGGATTGGCCGAATCGATCAGCTTTTCCCGCTGCTTGTAGAGGGCGACCCAGTTGCGGGCGCCAGCCTCCTTCACCTTGGCGTCGAGTGCCGCGGCATCGGCGTATTTCTTGTGGAACTGCTTCAGGTAGTGCGCTGGCGCGAAGATGTAGAGCGGGGTCGCCCCGGCGATCGCCGGCAGGAAATCCGGGTTCGGCCTGGACCAGCTGTAGCGGACCGTCACCGCGTCCGGAAACTCGACCTTCGGCTGTTCGCCATCGACCAGCAGCCGGGTGTCCGGGCCATACGGCATCAGCTCCTTGTCCTGCGACACGTCCTCCCAGAAATAGCGGAAGTCGTCGCTGGTGAAGGGCTGGCCGTCCGACCATTTGTGGCCGGGCCGCAGATGCAAAGTGAACACCTTCTCGCCGTCGACATCGATCGACTGCAGGATGTCCGGGTGCAGCTGGAAGTCCGGCCCGTAGGCGACCAGCCGGGCGTAGCTGTAGGTGTTCATGATGCGGATGTCGCGGGCCCGGCCGACCATCCAGGCGATCTCGCCGCCTGGCTTGCCCGGCTCCTTCTTCTCCGCCGCCAGATCGACGATGGATGGATCCTGCGGCACGCGCTGCGCCACCGGCGGCAGCTTGCCGGCGGCGACGTCCTGCTCGTACATCGGCGTCTCCACCAGGATGGGGGACGCGGCGCCGGCCGGGACGGCGACAGCCAGCGCTGCGGCAGCTGCAGCTGCCGCGGCGAAACGGTGAATCCAGGTCATCTGCCTACCCTGTTGTGGGTTTTGGTCGTTTCCCTCGAAGGCTGGCAGTATCGGCCGCCGGGGGCGGCGTTGTGAAGCCGGACATTTCGGGCGGCTCGGTCTCGCCGCCGGTTCGGCGTCCGGTTGACAAAAAAAGCCGGATGGCTGGCGCGCCATCCGGCCGGAGAATCCTCCCGGAGCCATAGCCGCCGGCCGAGGCCCGCGGCTGTCGGAGAAAGGGAGGGCGGACGGCCTGTCGCGGCCGTCCGCCCTCCATCGGATCAGAGCACGAAGTCGCTCGCGGAGAGGACGTGCACGCCGGAGAGGCGGATCTGCATGTCGGCCGCGCCGTCCCCGTTGACGTCGACGAAGATGCCGGTCTGGAAGCCGGCGGTGACCGCGCGGACCTCACCCGCATGGTGCCCGAAGGCGGCCGAGCCGATGAAGGTCCCGCCGCTGACGATCGCCGACAGGTCGATCTTGTCGCCGGTCGCGAAGTCGGTGATCAGATCGGCCTTGGCATAGCCGACGCCGCTGTCGGCGGCCGCCGAGAACACGAAGTTGTCGGCCCCGGCGCCGCCAGTCAGCGTGTCGGCCCCGGCTCCGCCGTTCAGCGTGTCGATCCCGTCACCGCCGAACAGCTGGTCCTTGCCGGCCCCGCCGCTCAGGGTGTCGTCGCCGGTCCAGCCCGACAGCAGGTTGTTGGCGGCATCGCCGATCATAGTGTCGTTGAAGGCGCTGCCGGCGAAGTACTCGACGCCGGAATAGCTGTCGCCGGCCGCGTCGCCGGTGTTCGCCGAGGTGTCGGTCAGGTTCACCGTGACACCGGAAAGCGCATCGTCATAGTAGACGGTGTCGGCGCCGCCGGCACCGCCGTTCAGCGTGTCGCCCCCGGCCCCGCCGACCAGGCGGTCATTGCCGTCGCCGCCGTCGATGATGTCGTTCCCGGTCTCGCCGAACAGCGCGTCGGCTCCGGCGCCGCCGGCGATGGTGTCGTCGCCGCCTTCGCCGGAGATCATGTTGGCGCCGGCGCTGCCGGTCAGGTTGTCACCGAACTCGCTGCCGCGGATCCATTCGAAGCCGGTGATGGTATCGCCTGCCGCGTCACCGCCGCTGACGGCGTTGGTCTCGAGATTGACCGTCACCCCGCTGCTCGAGGTGAAATAGTCGACCATGTCGAGGCCGTTGCCGCCCTGCAGGACGTCACCGCCCCCTGCACCGCGCAGGATATCATTGCCGTCGCCGCCAATCAGCGTGTTGGCGACGGAGGTGCCGCCGAGGAAGTCGGCGAAGGCCGACCCGGTGAGATTGGTCATGCCGAGCAGGATGTCGCCCTCGGCGTCGCCGCCGCTGCCCACCGTCGCCAGCGTCAGGCCGAGATTGAGCCCGAGAAGATTGATGTTGACGTTGAGCAGGATCGACAGATCGACGTTCACGCCGGCGGACGACTCCACATAGGACGCGGTGTCCAGGCCGGAGACCTGGAGGCCGAGCAGGCCGCCCGTCAGGACAAGGATGCCTCCGACGATGAGGTCAGCCCCCTCGCCGCCTTGGAGGACGTCGTTCCCGGACCAACCCAGGAGCGCGTCGTTGCCTCCATTGCCGTCTATGGTGTCGTCGCCCAACGCGAGGACCGGCGACAATAAAAGCGTCGGCAGCACCTCGGCGGAATTGGTGCCTTCAAAATGAGACATGGTTATCTCCCCAAACCACGAATTTCAAAACAGGGACACAGTACATGATTGCCGATATTTCCAGAATGCCTTTGTTCGGTATGAAATATAGGAGGAAATGCTTTGGAGGTTTCTGTATCCGATGCTTCTGACCAAGAGGATGCGATGGTTGCGATGCAATTTTTGCTACTTATGATTTCAAGTTGTGTATTTTCTCTAATTTTAATAGAAATCACATGATCCGGCCGAGGGCTGCGGACATATCGAGTTGCACGAAGATTATGATCTTGCCGTCGGTGCGCTATGTTATTTCACTCGCTTGGGCATAATAGAACCGGAAAATTATCCTAGTCTCTTCCGGGGGACATGAGGCTCCTGGGACGCTCTCCCCAGTTTCCTTTCCCTGGCCGGGCGATCCTTTTGCGTGCGCGGTGACTCTCGAAACTCTCGGAATCCGAGCGTTTCGGCCTCGGGCCGGCCGAGCCTCATCGGCGCGTTTCAGCCAAGTCGCATGGCGAATGTTGTCATTATGCAACAGTTCCGGAATTTCGGAGCCGCAGCAGCGTAGGGTCTCTGAAACGGTCGGCCGCGCCACGCCGAACGCGGCCGGTCGCGGGACTCAGGGCTCCGCGATCCGGACCCGCAGCGCCTCGTCGGCCACGACCTGCTCCTCGTCCGTCGGGATCACCAGCACGGTGACGGGGCCGTCCGGCGCCACGCCCAACCAGCGCAAGTGGTCGCAGATCCGGTCGCGGATCTCCGGCTGGTGCTCGCCGATGCCGGCGGTGAAGACCAGGGCGTCGAGCCCGCCGAGCGTGACGGAGAGGGAGGCCACGGCCTGGGCGATGCGGAAGGTGAAGATGTCGATCGCCTTGGCCGCCGCCGGGTCGGCGCTGGCCAGCAGGTCGCGGGTGTCGCCGCTGATGCCGGACAGGCCCAGCAGCCCGGCGCGGTGGTACAGCAGGTCCTCGACCTCCTCGACCGCCATGCCGTCGGGCCCGAGCAGGTGCAGCAGCACCCCGGCGTCCAGCGCGCCGGGCCGGGTCGCCATCGGCACCCCGTCCAGGGCGGAGAAGCCCATGGTGGTCTCGACGCTGGCGCCATCCCGGAGGGCGCAGAGGCTGGCGCCGCTGCCGAGATGGGCGACGACCACCCGGCCCGCTGCCAGCTCCGGATGGCCGAGGCGCAGCGCGTCAGCGATGAAGCGGTAGGACAGGCCATGGAAGCCGTAGCGCTTGATGCCCCGGTCGTGCAGCGCCCGGGGAAGGGCGAAGCGGCGCACGCGGTCGGCCTGCCCGGCATGGAAGGCGGTGTCGAAGGAGGCGGTCTGGACGATGCCGGGCCGCAGCGCGCCCATTGCCTCGATCAGCCGCAGCGCCGGCGGCTGGTGCAGCGGCGCCAGCGGCACCAGCGCTTCCAGCGCGGCGAGCACCTCTTCGGTGATCCGGACCGGCCCAGTGAAAGCCTCGCCGCCATGCACCACCCGATGCCCGGCCAGAGCGAGGCCGTCGAGCCCCAGCCGGTCGTCCAGCACCCGCAGGCAGCCGTCGAGCATGGCCCGCAGGTCGCCGGCATGGGCAACGCCGAGCTCGACCGTGTCGGACACGCCTTCCGCCTCCAGCCGCAACGCCGGCGGCCGGCCCTTCAGGTCGAGCGCCGCCTTGACGCGGCGCACCGCCCGGCCGGAACGCTCCTCGAACAGGCCGAGCTTGATCGAGGAGGAACCGGCATTGAGGGCCAGGATTTCCGTGGGCATCGTCCGGCTCAGTCGAACGGCGCCGCGGTGCCGCGGCTGGGCCAGCGCCAGTCGGCGACGTCGGGCATGTCGCGGCCGTGCTGCCGGACATAGTCGTGATGCTCGGCCAGCCGCTCCTGGAACCGGCGGCGGGCCCGGTCGGCGTCGGCGCCGAGATGCGGCAGCCGGTCGATCGCGGCGATCGCCAGGTGGAAACGGTCCAGCTCGTTCAGCACCACCATGTCGAAGGGCGTGGTGGTGGTGCCTTCCTCGCGATAGCCGCGGACATGGAAATTGTCGTGGTTGGTGCGCTTATAGGTCAGGCGATGCACCAGCTGCGGATAGCCGTGGAAAGCGAAGATCACCGGCCGGTCGCGGGTGAAGAGGCGGATGAAATCCTCCTCCGGCAGCCCGTGCGGGTGCTGCTCCTTCGGCTGCAGCGCCATCAGGTCGACCACGTTGACCAGCCGGATGCGCAGGTCGGGCAACTGCTCGCGCAGCAGCGACACGGCGGCCACGGCCTCCAGCGTCGGCACGTCGCCGGCGCAGGCCAGCACCACATCGGGGTCGCCGTCGCCCTCATTGCTGGCCCAGCCCCAACGGCCGATGCCGGCCCGGCAATGGGCGGCGGCCTGGTCGATATCCAGCCATTGCGGCGCGGGCTGCTTGCCGGCGACGACGACGTTGATCCGGTCATAGGTGCGCAGGCAGTGATCGGTGACCCACAGCAGCGTGTTGGCGTCCGGCGGCAGGTAGATGCGGACGATGTCGGCCTTCTTGTTCACCACATGGTCGATGAAGCCGGGGTCCTGGTGGCTGAAGCCGTTATGGTCCTGCCGCCAGACATGCGAGGTCAGCAGGTAGTTCAGCGACGAGATCGGCCGGCGCCACTCCAGGTCGCGGGTAACCTTCAGCCATTTGGCGTGCTGGTTCACCATCGAATCGACGATGTGGATGAAGGCCTCGTAGCAGGAGAACAGGCCGTGCCGGCCGGTCAGGAGATAGCCCTCCAGCCAGCCCTGGCACAGATGCTCGCTCAGCACCTCCATCACCCGGCCTTCGGGCGCCAGATGGGTGTCCTCGGGCAGGATGTCCTCCATCCACACCCGGTCGGTCGCCTCGAACACGGCGTCGAGGCGGTTGGACGCGGTCTCGTCCGGCCCCATCAGCCGGAAGGTCCGTGGATTGGCCCGGATCACGTCGCGCAACAGCTGGCCCATCGCCCGGGTCGCCTCGCCCTGGACGCCGCCGGGCTCCGGCACCTCCAGGGCGAAGGCGCGGTGGTCGGGGACGCTCAGCTCCTGGCGCAGCCGGCCGCCATTGGCATGCGGGTTGGCGCCCATGCGCCGGTCGCCCTGCGGCGCCAGCGCCTGCAGCTCCGGCACCAGCCGGCCGGCCTCGTCGAACAGCTCCTCCGGCCGGTAGCTGCGCATCCAGGCCTCGAGCTGGGCGAGATGCTCCGGCTTGTCGGCCAGGCCGGACAGCGGCACCTGGTGCGACCGCCAGAAGCCCTCCGTCTTCAGCCCGTCGACCTCCTTCGGCCCGGTCCAGCCCTTGGGCGTGCGCAGGATGATCATCGGCCAGCGCGGCTGGGCCATGCCGTCGGCCAGCGTGCCCTGGCGGATCTCGCGGATGCGGCCGATGACGATGTCCAGCGTGGCGGCCATCGCCTGATGGGTCGGCATCGGGTCCGAGCCCTCGACGAAATGGGGCTCGTAGCCGAAGCCCTCGAACAGCCGCAGCAGCGACTCGTCGGTCATCCGGCCGAGGATGGTCGGGTTGGCGATCTTGTAGCCGTTCAGATGCAGGATCGGCAGCACCGCGCCGTCGGTTCTCGGGTTCAGGAACTTGTTGGAGTGCCATGAGGCGGCGAGGGGGCCGGTCTCCGCCTCGCCGTCGCCGATGACGCAGGCGACGATCAGGTCGGGGTTGTCGAAGGCGGCGCCGTAGGCATGGGCCAGGGCGTAGCCCAGCTCGCCGCCCTCATGGATCGATCCCGGCGTCTCCGGCGCCGCATGGCTGGGGATGCCGCCGGGGAAGGAGAACTGCCGGAACAGCCGGCGCATGCCCTCGCGGTCCCGGCCGACCTCCGGATAGATCTCGGAATAGATGCCCTCGAGATAGGTGTTGGCGACCACCGCGGGGCCGCCATGGCCGGGGCCGCAGATGAAGATCATGTCCAGGTCGTCGCGGGCGATCACCCGGTTGAGATGGGCGTAGATGAAGTTCAGCCCCGGCGTCGTGCCCCAATGGCCCAGCAGCCGAGGCTTGATGTGCCAGATCTCCAGCGGCTGCTCCAGCAGCGGGTTGTCGAGCAGGTAGATCTGCCCGACCGAGAGATAGTTCGCCGCGCGCCAATAGGCGTCGAGCCGCCCGAGGTCCCGGGTCTCGGCATGATGGTCCGTCATCGCTCCCACCCTCGCTGCCAGTCGATCCGAACGCGGCGCCGCCTCGGGGACGGCTCTGCCGCGCATCGATCCTACCGCAGCAATGGAGGCGGCCGGGGTTTCGGCCCGGCCCCTGGGACGATTTTTCCCAGGGGCGATCGCGGATCGATATGCGGGTATGGCGCAGCGGGTGGACAGGCCGCCGCGCCGGTTCCGCGCCCGGCGATGCAGCAACGCACCGCGACGGGCGGGCGAAACTGCATGACTGCATGGGCCGTGCCCAGCGCCGCCGGGGCCGACATGTCCTAGGTCGCCGCCGCGCCGGATGCGGCGGCGGACCGGCGCCTGGCAACGGCAATGGCAATCCAAAGCGCCGCGAAGGCGATGTCGTAGAAGATCCCATAGGCGCTTTGGATCGCATTGATCACCACGGCGGCCGCCACCTGGATCACGAAGCAGATGTAGAGCGGCAGGGCTGCGATGTCGCCGAGCAGGACCTTCCGCCGCGTCCATGAGACCAGGGCGCCGATGGCGAAGCAGAACATCGGCGTGAACGGACCGAAATCGACGTAGAATGGCCCGAACAGGGTGGTGTAGATGCCGACCCGCGGCATCAGGAACATCGCGGCCTCGCCATCATACGGCACGCCCCAGAGGATGGCTGCCAGGCGTGTCAATACATTGAAGCTATAGGTTCCGCCTTGATCGGCGTTCTGATAGTGCTCGACAAGATAGGCGAATTCAGGAACTCCATGAACATAGTATTGAATGAAAGTTGTTGCGATAAAGAGTGTATTTCTCCCCCATTCTGGTAATTTAGATGCAAAATAGAAGTAATCTTGTGTGACCGGAGCCAGGTGCGTGAAGGCTGAAAGCCTGATGACGTGTTCGACATTCAGGCCGATCTGTTGCAGGCGCTCGATGAATATGAGGCCGCCGGCATAGATCAGGCCGATGACGAGGGCGCAGCATAAAGCGATCACCTTCCGTGATGTGTGCGGGAAGATGACAAGCCGGGAAATGATGATCATCCCGAGGCTCATGAACATGCTGGACCGGGACCCGATGACGATCGTGAGGATCGGCCACAGGGTCGCCAGCCCGATCGCCTTCCAGGCGTGGCCGACACGCTCGCCATTCCGTTTCGCCACCGCGTGGATCATGTAGGGCACGATGGAGAAGGGGATCATGATGATGGAGGCCATGGCGAAGGCGTTCGTGCCGGCGCTTTCGATTTTCTCCCGGTTCTTCAGGAATTCGGTGTCGATCGACAAGCCCCGCAGGAAGACCCAGTCGGCAACCCGCAGGGAGATGCCGATCATGCCGATGACGAAGCTGATCTCGTAGATCTGCTTCAGCGTTCGGTGCAGGTCGGCCGGACGCATCGGCGGGGTGGCGTTCGTCCCCGGCTCGAACACGGCCAGGCCGAGCAGCAGGCCGATGAGGCAGCCGCCGAGGATCAGATACGGATAGTCGCTCCCGGCGCGATAGAGCCCGATCGGTGCCAGGAAATAAAAGGCGCCCCATGCGACGCATGCCGCCAGCAGGACACCGATCGGCGTCAGCTTCTGCGGGTTGATAAGGCTGAATCCGGAAGACTGGTCCATCGAAAATAGTCGATCATGAATTGACCGATCTTGGCCGCTCCGCCGGCAAATTGCCAGCCCCACGCGCTGCCCGAGCCGTCGGTCCTCCCGGCCCGCCCACCTTCAGCCCCCACCCTATTGCATACCAGCATAGGACGCAGAGCCCACTCGACTCACCCCCGCAGATCAGCCACGATCATCGCATATTGGGGGAATTTTAATAATGCTGTCTGGAGATGGTGGGATTGCCGCCCCGCTCCGAGCCCTGCGCGAGCACGGCGGGTAATGCCTGACATTGCGGCTTTCGACCGGTCCGCCATGGCCGATTGCGGCCAGGACATGCACGACTTCGTCCGGGCCCTGTTTCCGATCTGCCGCAGCCTGACCGGTGATGGCGTGCGCCAGACCCTGGCCCATATCCGGGGCCTGCTGCCCGGCCTGACCGTGCACGAGGTGCCGTCCGGCACCCAGGTGTTCGACTGGACCATCCCGGACGAGTGGAACATCCGCGGCGCCCGGCTGACCGGCCCGTCGGGCGAGACGGTGGTCGATTTCGCCGACCACAATCTGCATGTCGTCGGCTATTCCGAGCCGGTCGATATCGAGCTGTCGCTCGAGGAACTGCAGCCGCACCTCCATTCGATCCCGGAGAAGCCGGACGCCATCCCTTACGTCACATCCTATTACAAGCGGCGCTGGGGCTTCTGCCTGCCGGACCGGCGGCGCAAGACGCTGCCGCAGGGCCGCTACCATGCCGTGATCGACGCCACCCTGGCCCCCGGCCACCTGACTTATGGCGAGCTGATCCTGCCTGGGGCGAGCGACCGCGAGATCCTGATCTCGACCTATGTCTGCCACCCCTCGATGGCCAACAACGAGCTGTCCGGGCCGGCGGTCACCACATGGCTGGCGCGCTGGCTGTCCGAGCAGCCGCGCCGATACACCTATCGCATCGTCTTCATCCCGGAGACGATCGGGTCGATCACCTATCTGTCCCGCAACCTGCCGCATATGAAGGCGGCGACCGTTGCCGGCTTCAACGTCTCCTGTGTCGGCGACGATCGCAGCTACTGCTACCTGCCCAGCCGGCTCGGCGGCACCCTGGCCGATCGGGTCGCCCTGCACGTGCTGAAGCACCTGGCGCCGGACTACATCCATTATAGCTTCCTCGACCGCGGCAGCGACGAACGGCAGTACTGCGCGCCGGGGGTCGACCTGCCGGTATGCTCGATCATGCGGTCGAAATACGGTCGTTACCCCGAATATCACAGCTCGCTGGACAATCTGGATCTGGTGACCCCGGCCGGGCTGCGCGGCGCCTATGAGGCGCTCAAGGCCTGCCTGGTCTGCCTGGAGGGCAACACCGTCCCGAAGGTCACGGTGCTGTGCGAGCCCCAGTTCGGCAAGCGCGGGCCATCCGCGTCGTTGTCGGGGGACACGTCGGAAGACCGGTCGGCCCCGGCGGTCGTCACCATGGTCAACCTGATCGCCTATGCCGATGGCGACCACGACCTGCTGGCGATCGCGGAGAAGATCGGCGCGCCGATGTGGACGCTGATCCCGGTGCTGGAGAATCTGCGCCGGCACAACCTGCTCACCGACGCCCGCGCTCCCGCCGACGGGCGGTCCGAATTCCGTGAAAGACAGGCGGCCAGGCCTCGCGCGCGTCGGTGAGCGGGCCGCACGCCCGGCACTGCCGGCCGGCTTTACGGAGGATCTGCGGAGACGGTGCGTTCGGAAAATTGCATGGTGCAACTCGAAATTCGTTGCACGGCACAGATCGGAGCGCCTGATTTCCCCAAAAATATCAAAGGGAAGGGTGGTGCCGAAGCGGGGATTTGAACCCCGGACCTACTGATTACGAATCAGTTGCTCTACCCCTGAGCTACTTCGGCGCCGCAGGGCGCGCACCCTATACAGGGCACGCGCCGCAGCGTCAACGGCCTGGCAGCCTCAGGCCGTGGCGGCCGGAACCGGGGCGACGGCCGTGCCGGCGGCCGGCGGCAGCGGC
>NZ_JANX01000009.1 GCF_000767795.1 Inquilinus limosus MP06
GCCATGCGCTCGGGCGCCGGGCCGCCGGTGACCGACCGGGTCTTCAAGTTCTCCGCCGGGTCGAGCGCCTTGCGGACGATCTCCTCCGGGATATCGAGCGACCGGTCGAACAGGGCCGCCGCCGCCGCATCCAGGTCCGCCGACACGATCTCGACCGCCGTCTTGCCGGCCTCGATCGTCTCACGCACGACGCGCCCGACGACGTTGTGCGCCATGCGGAAGGAGAGCCCGGTCTCGCGCACGATGATGTCGGCCAGCTCGGTCGCCGTCCCGAAGCCGATCTCGGCCGCGTGCCGCATCGCCTCCGGCCGGACCGTCAGCGTCCTCAGGGTGCCGTCGAAGACCAGCAGCGCCTTCGTCACCCGCTCGATCGTCTCCAGCGCCGGCGCGTTCGGGGCCGAGACGCCGTCATTGACGTCCGCCAGCGCCGTGTTCTTGGCACAGGCCAGGACGGTGTTCAGCGTGCCGATCGCCATGCCGGCGACCGCCTTCACATGCTCCAGCCCCTGCGGGTTCTTCTTCTGCGGCATGATGCTGGAGACGCTGGAGAAGGCGTCGTCGAGCTCGACGAATCCGAATTCCATCGTGTTCCAGGTCTGCAGGTCGGTCGCGACCCGGGAGATTCCGGCCATCAGCACCGCCAGGGCGGCGGCGGCCTCCTGCAGGTCGTCGCGGATCGCGACGCCGTCATAGGCGACCTCCACCAGCCCCCGGAAGCCGAGCAGCCGGGCCGTCATCTCGCGGTCGATCGCGAAGCCCGTGGTCGACAGCGCGCCGGAGCCGAGCGGGCTGCGGTCGGCGCTGTCCAGCGCGGCGGCCAGGCGGCGGAAATCGCGCTCGACCAGGTCGGCGGCCGAGAGCAGGTAGTAGCCGAGGGAGATCGGCTGGGCATGCTGGGTGTGGGTGTAGCCCGGCATTACCGTGTCGACATGGCGCTCGACCAGCTCGACCAGGGTGCGCCGCAGTTGCCCGACAACGTCGAGCAGGTCGAGCAGCCGGGCGCGCAGGGCCAGGCGCCAGGAGGTGGTGTGCAGGTCGTTGCGGCTGCGCCCGATGTGCAGCCGCCCCCCCGTCTCCGGCCCCAGGCGCTCGACGATGAAGCGCTCGATATAGGAGTAGAGGTCCTCCTGGCGGTAATCGATGGTCAGCACCGATGGGCCGGCCTCGCGCAGCTCCCTCAGCACCTCCAGGATGCGGGCCACGTCCGGCCGGCCGACGATGGCCTGCTCGCCCAGCATCACCGCATGGGCCAGATGGATCCGCATCTCCGCCTCGAACTGGAAGCGGATCCCGGCGGCGACCGCCGGGGCGTAGTAGGAGTCGATCAGCGCCTGGGCCGGCGGAGACTTCACCCGCTCGCGCAGGGAAACCACCGGCGTGCCCGTCAATTCCTGAGACATGGAGGCTCCTTGGGGATGGCTCCCGCGGATCCTGCCCGCGGGATCGGTCCGCCGGGGCGTCTGCGCCCCGGCCGTCAGCTCTTGAGGTCGTCGACGATGCGCTTCATCTGCGCCTGCCCCCAGGCTGCGGCCTCGGCCGGATCCTCGCCCTGCAGCACCACGCGCTGCACGACCTGGGCGGGAATGTCCCGGGCGATGATCGCGCCGATATAGGGGTTGAAGATGCCGGAGCGGACGACCTTGCCGTCCTGGAACACGGCGCCCGCCTCGGTCTGGAAGTCGAGCGTGTTCGAGGTGTCGAAGGCCAGGCGCCCGATGTCCTCGCGCCCGCTGAGCGTCTGCGCCGCGCCCTTGGTCAGCACGCCCTCCTGCACGCTCTTCAGCGGCGGGATCATGTGGGGATAGGCGGTCAGCGAGAAGCGCGCCAGGCGGTCGCCCGTGGTGATGAACTTCAGGAACTTGCGCGCGGCGTCGACATTCTTGGCGCCGACCTTCGGTGAGGCCAGCGCGAAGCTGTTGGCGTTGGCGAATTTGACGGCGACGCCGCCGGGCCCCGCCGGCATCGGCATGGCGCTGGTGTTCTTGAACAGGTCGGGCGTGTTCGCGGCGGCGTTGGCGGCCAGCCGTGGCGCGTAGATATCCAGCCCGATCTTCCCGGTCAGATACACGTTGATCATGTCGTTGTAGGAGTAGCTGCCGATCCCCGACGGCGAATACGCCGCCATGGTCTTGAGGAAGGTCAGCGCCTTGACCGTGCCGGGATTGTCGAAGGTGAGATTGAGGTCCTTGTCGAAATATGTGCCCCCGGCATTCCACATCATCATCGAGAAGAAGATGCTGGTCATCCGGTTCTTGCCGGCGGGGAAGATGAAGCCGTAATTGCCGTCGACGGCCAAGGCCTTGGCAGCGGCCTCCAGCTCATCCCAGCTCGCCGGCGTCTTCAGGCCCTTCGCCTTGAGCAGGTCGTCACGCTGCCACAGCACCCCGTAATTGCCGATGGTGTAGGGCACGTCGTAGATCTTGCCGTCGATCGGGACGAGCGTGCCGTCCACATAATCGCCTCGGCCGATCTCGTCGATCATGTCGTCCAACGGCAGGATATAGCCCTTGCGGGCGAAGTCGTACCGCTCCTCCGGGAGGATCTTGAAGATCTCCGGCATGGTCTTGGCATTGATCGATGCCAAGACCTTCTGCAGGCGGCCATCGGTGCTGACCGCCTCCATCTGGATCTTGATGTCCGGGTTCTGTGTCTCGAACTCGGCGATCGCCTGGTTGAAGAACTCGATGCTCGGCGGGTCGGTCTCGTTGTGCAGGAAACGGACGACCGTCGTATCGGCCCAGGCGGCCGTCGTCAGGCAACCGGCCACGAGCGCTCCGGCCAAGCCGGCGCGCAGGCGTTCTAGGACGCGCATGAGTGTCCTCCCTCGGCGGGTGATCTGCAGGTTCTGGAATTGCCAGCAGTGACAGACAGGATGCTAAGAGCCTTGTCTGGTATCCGTCCAATAGATGTTGATAATATCGGATATCCACATTGCGGATGGGTTAGCTGATGGACCTGCGAGACCTGCGCATCTTCGCCAGCGTCTGCGAGCTGTCGAGCTTCACCAAGGCCGCCGTCCATCTCGGCCTGGCACAGCCCACAATCAGCCGGGTGATCGGTGAGCTCGAGGCGGAATGGGGAGGCCCGTTGTTCTACCGGACCGGGCGGGGTGTGACCCTGTCGGAGCTGGGCGAGGAGGCGCTGGTCCGGGTTCGCGGGCTGCTGAAGGATGCCGACCGGGTTTCCGAGGATCTGCGCGGCCTCAGCCGGCTGCCGAGCGGCTTCGTGTCCATCGCCCTGCCGCCGTCGGTGGTGACGTTGGTGATCCCGGACCTGCTGAACCAGCTGCGCCGGGAGCTGCCCGGCATCCATCTCCGCATCCGGGAGGGCTTCAGCGACGAGAACGAGCGGTGGCTCGCCGAAGGCAAGATCGATATCGGCATCTACAGCAAGTACTGGGAAGGCGCGCCATCGCCCGACCGGCTGCTGCTGCCGTCGCGGCTGGTGCTGGCGGGGTTCGTGCCCGGGGCTTCCCTGCCCCGGGAGATCGACTTCGCCGACCTCGCCCGGTTTCCGCTGGTCCTGCCGCCGCCGACGAACGGGCTGCGGATGATCATCGACACCGTGGCGCGACGGCTGAGGGTTCCCCTGAACATCGTCGCCGATGCGGATTCGACGGTCGCGCAAAAGGCGGTGTCCGCGCATTGCGGCTGCTTCATGATCAAGGCCGTCCACACCATCGCCGAGGAGCAGTCGCGCGGCCTGGTCGCCAGCAGCGTGATCCGAAGCCCGTACGTCAACCGGCATGTCGTGCTCGTGACCAGCCATCAGAAGCCGCTGAGCCGGGCCGGGCGAGAGGTCGCCGAGAGGATCACCCGGATCCTGCAGGTCGTCTCGCAGTCCATCGGTCCGGAGCCAAGGCCGAGAAGGCGCCGGAAACCTGACGTGCTTCAGACCGGGATCACCGGGACCAAACCGGACCTTGCAGCTTTCGATTGAGATGAAGCAGCAGGATGCTCGCAGCCCCGGCGAAGAGCGTCAGCAGGAAGGTCAGGGCCATGATGACGTCGATGTTGTGCAGGCCGATCGCGTTCATCAGCAGGAAGCCCAACCCCCGCTGCGATGCGAACATCTCGCCGAGCAGCGTGCCGATCAGGGTCAGCGAGAAGCCGATCCTGAGGCCGGCGAAGATCTCCGGCATCGCCGCCGGCAGCAGCACGCGGGTGACCATCTCGAACGTCCTGAGGCCCATCACCCGGCCGCTCTTCACCAGGACCGGGCGGATGTTGCGCACCGCGCTGATGGTGAACAGCGCCACCGGAATAATGCCGTGGATGGTGCCGAAGGCGATCTTGGCGGAGATGCCGAGGCCGAACATCAGCAGCAGGATCGGGTACAGCGTGATCTTCGGGATCGAATAGGCGGTGACGAGCATCGGCTCGAACACGTCGTTGGCGAAGCGGTTGATGCCGAGGATGAAGCCGATCGCAAGGCCCCCCGCCACCGACAGCGCCAGCGCCACGCCGAAGGCCGTCGCCGTCTCCGCCAGATGCGGCCAGAACATGTCGGAGCCCAGCAGCGTCGCCGTGAACATCACGGTCTGCAGCGGCGAGCGCAGGGCGACGTCGCCGACCATCCAGTACAGCCCCTGCCAGATCGCGAGCAGGACCAGGATCAGCACCGCGCCGTTGCGCGATGAGCGAAGGGACGATGCGGTCATGCCAGCCCCCGCCGCGCCATCAGCGCCTTCTCCCACCGGCCCAGGGCGGCGTTGAGGGCGCCGGCCACCACCAGGACCAGGACGATCAGCGGGTACATGGTCGCGTTGTCGAAGTTGTTGTAGGCGAAGCTGATCTCGTAGCCCATGCCGCTCGACGACATGATGAACTCCGCCCCGATGATGCCGATCAGCGAATAGGCCACGGCCAGCTTGGCGCCCGACAGGATGTAGGGCGAGGCATAGGGCAAGGTGATGCGCCACGCCGTCTCCAGCGTGCCGAAGCGGGCGATCCGGGCCGTCTTCATCAGCACGCGCGGCACGCGGTCCAGCCCGTTCAGCGTGCTGACGATGACGCCGACGACACCGAGCGCGGTGCCGATGAAGATCTCCGGCGCGTCGCCGAGGCCGAACAGGATGATCAGCAGCGGGTAGAAGGCGAAGATCGGGATCGCGTAATAGGTCGCGAACAGCGGATCCAGCGCCTCGCGCACCGCCTTGGCGCGATGGATGACGATCGCCGTGGCGACGCCGATCACCATGGCCAGCAGGAAGGCGATGGCCGCGTTGCCCAGCGTCTTGGCGATCGCCGCGTTCAGCGAGCCCGAAGCCAGCATCCGCCAGATGTCCAGGACCATGGCATGGGGCGGCTGCATGGTCAGCTTGTCGATCACGCCGGCGAGGCACAGCGCTTCCAGCAGCGCGACCAGGCCGAGGACGAGGCCGATCCGCCAGAGGGCCGCGGGCTTCATGGCTGCCCCCCGCCGCCCGGCCTGCCGATGGCTTTGATCGATTCCTCGCGCAGCGCGCTCCACAGCCGGGCGGTGATCGTCCCGAACCGCTCCTCCTGCACGATGCGGCTGTCGCGGTCCCGCGGCCAGCCGGTCTCGACGATGTCGATCAGCCGCCCGGGCCGGGCCGACATGATGCCGATGCGGTCGGACAGCATGGTCGCCTCGTCCAGCGCATGGGTGATCAGGAAGATGGTGGCGCCGGTCTTGCGCCAGAGATTGAGCACCTCGTCGCCCATCAGCAGGCGCGTCTGCTGGTCCAGCGCCGCGAAGGGCTCGTCCAGCAAGATCAGCCGCGGCTCGGTCACCAAAGTCCGGGCGATGCAGACGCGCTGGCGCATGCCGCCCGACAGCTGGGACGGGTAGCTGCGGGCGAAGGGCGCCAGCCCCATCATCGCCAGGGCGCGCTCGATCCGGGCCTCGCGCTCGCCCTTGGCCAGCTTCATGCTCCGAAGGCCGAAGGCGATGTTGTCGGCCACCGACAGCCAGGGGAAGGACGCATCCTCCTGGAACACCACGCCGACCCCGTCCGGGATCTGCCCGGCGATCGGCCGCCCCTCGAAGGCGACCTCGCCGCGCGAGGCCGTCGACAGGCCGGCGATCAGCTCCAGCAGGGTCGACTTGCCGCAGCCGGACGGCCCGACGACGGAGAAGAACTCGCCGCGCCGCAGCTCCAGGTCGATCGGCCCCAGCGCGTGGATCGGCTCCGCCGTCTTGGCGGGTGGGGGGAAGACCTTGTCGACCCCCCGCAGCGAGACCTGGGCCAGGTTGGTCATCATGTTCATTGCAATGCCTTCAGGTCGTCCGGCAGGAACCGGGTGTCGACGAGGCTCTTGGCGTCGACGTCGCCGGAGATCGCGCCGACCATCTTCTGCACCTCGATGGCCTTCTCCAGCCCGCCGAGATGGATCTGCCCCGGTCCCCAGTAGTCGAGCCCGTCGGTCTTGCTGGCGATCAGGGCGCGCACCGCGTTCCGCGCCACCTCCGGCTCCAGGTTGTAGGCCTTGGCGACGATGTCGCCGGCCTCGTCCGGATGGTCCTTCATGAACTGCACGGCCTTGATGCGGGCGCGGATGACGCCGCGGATGAAGTCGCCCTTGCTGTCGGCCTGCGACATGGAGGCGACGCCGACCACATTGGCGATCGGCGGCAGGATCTCGGTCGCCCGCGCGATCGGCCGGTACTGGTCCTTGTATTTCGACCACAGCGGCTCGGGCACCGGCGCGGCGTCGACCAGGCCGGAATCCAGCGCCGCCACGCCCTCGCCGAAGCCGCCGGTCTTCACCAGCTCGACATCCTCGGTCTTCAGCCCGCCGGACTGCAGCACCAGGGTGGCCAGCGCCTGGCTGGTGGAGCGGGGGTTGGTGTAGCCGACCTTCTTGCCCTTCAGGTCGGCGATGGTCTTGATCGGGCTGTCGGGCTTCACCGCCCAGACGAACTCGGCGACGGTCAGCACGTTGTCGCTGATGATCTTGACGTCGGCGCCCTGCTGGATCGCCGCGATCACCGCGTTGGGGTTGACCTCGGCATAGGGCGCGCTGCCGGCCAGCATGTTGCGCAGCGTGGTGCCGCCGCCGGCCGAGGACAGGATGCCGGTGACGTCCGCGCCCTCATCCTTGAAGAAGCCCTTGGCCATGGCCACCGCGAAGGGCATGCCGTTGGCCGAGACGCCGTAATTGCTGACCACGATGTCGTCGGCCCGGGCCGCACCGGCGGCGACCGTGCCGGCCAGGACGCAGGCCGCGGCGATCCGTGCCAGCGTCGAAAGCGCTCTTCCCATCTGATCCTCCCTTGTTGTCCGCCGGCGGCGGGACCGTCCGCCGCCGTCGATGATTTCGCGATTACACCGTCTCGGCCGGCGCGCCCGCCGTCTCGATCGCCCGCCAGCGGGACAGCTTCACGGCCCGGTCCAGCCCGGCCCGCGCCGGCGCCGCCCCGGCGAAGGGCGTCAGCGCCTCGACCCCGTCGGCATGGCGGCGCAGCGCCGCCAGCCCGTCCTGCAGGGCATCGACGGCGCGCAGCAGCAGGCTGGACGGGTATGACACCTGGGTGAAGCCCATGGCGCCGAGATCCGCCGGCGACAGCCAGGGCGTGTCGCCGCCCTCGAACATCGCGGCGGACAGGAAGGCGCCCTTGAACGCCGCCCCGACGCGGCGGTAGTCGGCTTCGGTCCGTAGCCCGGCGATGAAGACGCCGTCAACGCCCAGCGCCAGGAACCGCTCCGCCCGCCGCATCGCGGCGTCGAGGCCGAGCGGGCCATAGGCGTCGGTGCGGCCGATCACGAAGGTCTCCGGGTTGCGGCGGACCGCCAGCGCCGTGCGCAGCTTGGCCTCGATCACCGCCTCGTCCGCCACCGCCGCGGCCTTCTCGGCCCGCTGCTGCTTGCGGTCGCGGTCCTGGTCCTCCAGCAGGAAACCGCTGACGCCGATCGCCTCATAGGCGGCGACGGTGCGGGCCACGCTCTTGACATCGCCATAGCCGTCATCAGCATCAGCAAGGAACGGCAGGCAGGACGCGGCGGCGATGTCGCGCAGCCCCTCCGCCATGTCGGTCAGCCCGATCAGCCCGATATCGGGATAGGCGTGGCGCGCCGCCAGCAGGGCCGAGCCGCCGACCGTGAAGGCGTTGAAGCCGGCATCCTCGATCAGCCGGGCCGACAGGGCGTCATGCGCCAACGGCGTGACCAGCGGCGTCTCGCGCGCGAGCGCATGGCGGAAGGAGGGTCTGTTCACGGGTCTCATCCCTGTTCGGCGGAGGCGTAGAGCCAGGCGCGGTCGGCACTGGCCGTGGCGTAATAGGTCTCGATCTCGTCGGCATGGCGCAGCGTGGTGTCGATGGCATCGTCGCCGCGGATCAGCGGCTGGGCCAGCGCGTCCGGCACCTGGAAGCCGTAGGCCGTCCCGTCCGGCGCCGCGATGGTCCGCGCCGGCAGGTCGACGCGGTAGACCGGGCTGCCGGCGTGGCGGCTGGCGGATTGCGCCAGTGCCGCCAGCGTCGCCGGATCGACCAGCCCGGACAGCAAGCCGCTGCGGAACGCGTTCTCGTAGAAGATGTCGGCGAAGCTGGGGGCCAGCACGCAGCGGATGCCGAACTGCAGCAGCGCCCAGACCGCGGCCTCCCGCGACGAGCCGCAGCCGAAATTCTCCTCGGCCAGCAGGATCTTCGCCGAGCGGAATGGCGGGCGGTTCAGCACGAAATCCGGCCGTTCCCGGCCCTCGGCGTCGTAGCGGTCGCCGCCGAACAGGCCACGGCCGTAATCGGCGGTGGCCGTGCGCAGCCAGGCGGAGGGGATGATCGCGTCGGTGTTGATGTTGGCGGACAGCATCGTCGCCATGACGCCTTCGACGGCGGTGAAGGGCTGTCTCATGCTGGGCGCATCTTTCGGACGTCGGCAATGCGGCCGCTGAGCGCGGCGGCGGCGGCCATGGCGGGGCTGGCCAGATGGGTGCGGCTGCGCGGCCCCTGACGGTTCTCGAAGTTGCGGTTGGAGGTGGCGATGCAGCGGGCGCCGGGCGGCACCACATCCTCGTTGATGCTGACGCACATCGAGCAGCCAGCGTCGCGCCATTCGAAGCCGGCGTCGCGGAACACCCGGTCCAGCCCCCGCGCCTCCGCTTCCGCCTTCACCTTCATCGACCCGGGCACGACCAGCGCCCGGACGCCGGGCGCCACCCGCCGCCCCCGCGCCACCGCCGCGGCGGCCTCGAGGTCGGACAGCCGCGAATTGGTGCAGGAGCCGATGAAGGCGATGTCGATCGGGATGCTGTCCAGCGGCGTGCCCGGCTCCAGCCCCATATAGCGCAGCGCCGCGGCGCGAGGTCGCGCCGCTTGGCATCGGCGAAGGCGGCAGGATCGGGCACCCGCTCGTCGACGCCCGAAACGTCCTGCGGCGAGGTCCCCCAGGTGACCTGCGGTGCGATGCGGGCGCAGTCGATCGCGACCTCGCGGTCGAACTCGGCACCGTCGTCGCTGCGCAGCGCCCGCCAGGCGGCGGCCGCCTGCTCGAACGCCTCGCCCTTCGGGGCGAATTCTCGGCCGCGGACATAGTCGATCGCCGTCTCGTCCGGCGCCACCAGGCCGAACCGGGCGCCGAGCTCGATCGACATGTTGCACAGGGTCAGCCGCGCCTCGACCGGCAGCGCCTCGATCGCCGCCCCGGCATATTCGACGGCGCAGCCGCGGCCGGCGGCGATGCCGTGCTCGCCCATCACCCGCAGGATCAGGTCCTTGGCGGTGACGCCCTCCCCTGCCCTGCCCTCGAACCGGACCCGCATCCGCCGCGGCCGCGCCATGGCCAGGGTCTGCGTCGCCAGCACATGCTCGACCTCGCTGGTGCCAACGCCGATGCCGATGGCCCCGAGCCCGCCGACCGTCGAGGTGTGGCTGTCGCCGCAGGCCAGGATGCAGCCGGGCAGCGCCAGGCCGAGCTCCGGCCCGATCACATGCACGATGCCCTGGCGCGGATCGTTCACGCCGAAATGCCGGATATGGCTTTCGCCGGCATTGCGGCGCATCAGGTGCAGCAACTCACGCCCGGTCGGGTTGCTGTCCTCGGTGCGGCCCGGCGCGGTGGAGACGATGTGGTCCTGGGTCGCGACCGTCAGCTCCGGATGCCGCACCGCGCGGCCGGCGCGGCGCAGGCCCTCGAAGGCCGGCGCGCTCGTGGTCTCCTGCAGCACATGCCGGTCGACGAAGATCAGGTCGCGGCCGTCGTCCAGCCGCCGGATGAGGTGGGAGATCCAGATCTTCTCGAAGACCGTGAGCGGCGCCGCGCCGCGCGGCTCACCAGGCATGGCCGATAGGTCCCGCCAGGGCGGGCAAAGGGAGCCGGCGCAAGGCTGGCATCATGATCCTCCCTGCCGGCGGCTGCATCGGCAGGCCGTCCCGGCGTCGTCCCTCATGGCTCGTGCCCTGCAGAAATCGACGGGCAGTGCCATGTGCACGATGAAGGCTAGCGCCCGTCCACCGCGACGAATAGAGTCAATTTGCTCATATTTCTCCCAGGAAAACTCAGAGCAGATGAACCGCCGCCTGCCGCCGCTGAACGCCCTGCGCGCCTTCGAATCCGCCGCCCGGAACGGCAGCCTGACCCGCGCGGCGCAGGAGCTGTCGGTGACCCAGGGCGCCGTCAGCCGCCATGTCTCGCAGCTGGAAGAATGGATCGGGCTGAAACTGTGCGCGCGCATCCGCCGGGGCATCGAGATCACGCCGGAAGGCGCCGCCCTGGCCGCGGTGCTGGGCACCGCCTTCGACCAGATCGAGACCCAGGTGCACCGCCTGCGGTACCACCGTCCGGCCGGCAACACGCTGCGCATCAAGCTGCCGCCGACCTTCGCCATCCGCTGGTTCGTGCCCCGGCTGGCGCGGTTCCATGCGCTGCACCGGCAGATCGACGTGCAGATCACGACATCGCACCAGACGGTCGATTTCGATCGCGAGGACATCGACATCTGCATCCATTCCGGCCCGGCGCCGCTGACCGGCCTGGCCTGCCGCCGGCTGTTCGGCGAGACCCTCCTGCCGGTGTGCAGCCCGGGCCTGCTGCAGCGGACCGGCGCGCCGGCCGACCCGGCCGACCTGTCCCGCCACGTCCTGCTGTGCTCGCTGCACCGGCCCGACGACTGGCCGACCTGGCTGGACGCGGCCGGGGTGACCACGGTCGACGGCAACAGCGGGCTGAAATTCGAGAATTCGGCGCTGGCCTATCAGGCGGCGGTCGACGAGCTCGGCATCGTCATGGCGCAGCGCGCCTTCGTCGAGGAGGACCTGCGCACCGGCCGGCTGGTCGAGCCGCTGGGGCTGCGGATCAAGACCGGCAGCGGCTACTACCTGGCCTATCCCCAGCCGCAGCGCAGCTCTCCCCTGGTCAAGGCGTTCGAGCAGTGGATCGTCCAGGAGGCCAGTGCGATGGAGGAGGCCGGGTGATCGCTGGCCTTCGCTATCGGGAGAAGGCCAGCGGATGCCCCGGCTCGGGCCAGTCCATTGCCACCAGCTGCCCGGTGCCGGACAGGGTGATGTAGGCGGTCTTCCGGTCCGGCCCGCCGAAGCAGATGTTGGTGGCGATCGGGTCCGGCAGCGCGACCTGGCGCAGCACGGTGCCATCCGGGGCGATCACGGTGATGCAGCCGGTGATCAGCGTGGCGACGCAGATATTGCCAAGGGCGTCCACCGCCATGCTGTCGAAGCGCTGATAGCCAGGCAGGCCGCAGACCAGCCGGCCGCCATGCGGGGACGGAAACGGGTGCCGCTTCGGCTGCCCCGGCGCCTCGAGATCGAAGGCCCAGAGGCGGCCGGTCTCGGTCTCCGAGACATAGACCACCGACTCGTCCGGCGACAGGCCGACGCCGTTCGGCGTCTCCATCGGATGGGCGATCTCGACGATCCGCGAGCCGTCGGCCAGGGCGTAGTACAGGCCGCCATGGTCACGATCGCGCTCGCGGTGCTTGCCGTAATCGGTGAAGTAGAAGCCGCCGGAGCGGTCGAAGACGATGTCGTTCGGGCCACACAGCGGGTGGTCGCCGCAGCGGTCGAGAGGGTGCGGACCTCGCCGGTGGCGGGATCCAGGCGCTCGATCCGGCCGCTGGTGTAGTGCGGGTGGACGCCGCGGCGGGTCCGGTTGTAGCCGGCGACGGTCTGGAACAGGAAACCGCCGTTGTTGCAGACATAGAGCGCCCCGTCCGGGCCGACTGCCAAGCCGTTCGGCCCGCCGCCGAGCCGGGCCACCACCTCGACCGTGCCGTCGGGGCGGACCCGGCTGACGGTCTCGCGCTGGATCTCGACGAGGAGGATGGAGCCGTTGGCCTCGACCACCGGCCCTTCCGGGAACTGGAGCCCGCTGGCGACGACGCGGATGTCCGGCATGCTGCTTCTCCCTTGCTTCAGGCCAGGATCAGGGCTGGCCGGCCTTGGCGGCGTAAGTCTGCACGAAGCGGTTGTCGTAGGTCGCGGTCAGATCGATCTTCGCATCGGCGATCGCCGGGTCGAAGGCTGCCAGCACGGCGCGGACCAGGACAGCGGATTCCTCGGTCATCATGCCGTCGCGCGAGAGGCAGCGGCGCAGCTTGGAATAGGCCCCGGCGAACAGCGCCTTGTCGGTGACCATGTAATCCTGCGGCACGCTGTCGGCCACCTCCTCCGGCGACGCCGCGGCCATCCATCTCTCCGCCCGCACGATCGCGTTGGCCACCGCCTGCACGGTGTTCGGGTTGGCCTCGACGAAGTCGCGGGTGCTGTAGATCGCAGCCTCCGGATAATCGCCGCCGAAGGCCTTCCGGTTGCCGTCCTCGCTGCGCATCTCGATCAGCGGGGTCAGGTCGCCGCTCTCTTCCAGGATCGTCGCCACCGGATCATTGGTCATCAGCGCATCGACCAGCCCGGCCTTCGCCGCCGCGACCGCGCCGGAGGACGCGCCGATGCCGACGATCGACACGTCGTCGGGATGTAGCCCGGCCTTGGCCAGCAGGTAGTTGACGCCCATGTGGAAGCTCGACCCCGGAGCGCTGACGCCGATCCGCTTGCCCTTCAGGTCGGCGAGGGACCTGATCGAGTCCTTGTTCGCCTTCGTCACCCCGAACACCCAGTCCGGGCAGTTCGCCTGGATGGCGAAGGACACCAGGGGCTGGCCCTTGGCCGCCATGCTGATCGTGTTGGAATAGGCGCCGGCGACGATGTCGGCGCTGCCGCCCATCAGCGCCTCCAGCGCCTTGGAGCCGCCGGCGAACACCCCGATCTGCACGTCGAGGCCCTCATCCTTGAAGTAGCCGCGCTGGGCCGCGACCAGGAAGGGCAGATAGGGGAAGCCCGTCCCCGCGGCGGCCAGGTGGATCTCGGTCTTCTCCGGCGCGGCCTGGACGCCGGTGGTGCCGGTCCAGGCGAGCAGCAGCGCGGAGCACAGGGACATGGCGAGGACGCGCTTCATCGGACCCTCCCGTTGGTACCGGTCGGTCGTTGCCGGCCGTCTTGGAGGGGACTGTGGCACGGCCCCGGCGGCCGGCCGCCGACATCATTGGGAAGGCCGCCATCGCTGATGGCGATGGTTCCGGGCTAGGCCGTGCCGCGCGTGGTCAGGTGCTGGACAAGGACCTGGACTGGCGGCGGCAGCGACGCCGCGTCCCGGGTGCAGATCTTCCAGTGCCGCAGGGCCCAGGGCTCGTCGAGCGGCACCGCCACCACCTGGCCGCCCTCGGTGTAGCGCGCGGCGTGCAGCTCCGGGACCAGGGCGATGCCGAGCCCGGCCTCGACCATGCTGCGCGCCGGCTCGAAGCCGTTCACCCGGATGCGCAGCCGCAGCGGCTGGCTGAGCTCGGCCCCCGCGCGCATCACCAGGGAATCGAGATAGCTGCCGGTCTGCGGCCCGACCAGGTCGTAGCGGGCGATCTCGGCGAAGGTCAGTTTCTCCGCGCCGCACAGCGGATGGTCCGCCGGCATCAGCACCATCAGGTGGTCGCTGCGATAGGGCAGGATGCGCAGGTCGGGGAACAGCAGCGGCCCGCCGAAGATGCCGATGTCGGCGGCGTTCTCGGACACCGCCCGGCAGACCTCGCGGCTCAGCCCCTCCTCCAGGTCGATGCGGATGGCCGGGTGCAGGGCCAGGAAGTCGCGCAGGTCGTTCGACAGGTACTGCACGATGGTCGAGACGCTCGCATGCAGGCGGATCTGCCCGCGCATGCCCTTGGCATGGTCGACCAGCTCCCGCTCCATCTGCATCAGGTCGCGCATCACGATATGCGCGTGCCGCAGCAGCGCATGGGCGGCGGAGGTCAGCTCCAGCCCGCGGTTGCTGCGGTGGAACAGCGGCGATCCTATCCGCTTCTCCATGTCGGACATGCGCTTGCTGACCGCCGAGGCCGCGATGTGCTCGACCTCGGCCGCGCGGGCGATGCTGCGGTGCTCGCAGACCGCGATGAACAGCTTCAGGGACAGCAGGTCGAACTGCATGGCGCTCTCCACGCAATGGGCGTCGGGCACTGTGGCAGATCCGGGCGTCTCTGCCATCGCCGTTCGCGATGGCAGGCTTGCCAATCACGATTCCGGGCCGGACACGGCCTGCGGCAGCATGGCGGAAATCGAACCGCCAAAGCCTTGAAGCGCACCGGCCCGCAGGTCCGCCGCTTCACGATGCCGCCGCATGGGAAGGAAGCCGTGAGCCCGGACGCGAGCCCAACGCCGCAGACCCTGTTCGACAAGATCTGGGACCGGCACCGGATCATGACGCGGGAGGATGGCCAGGACCTCCTGTTCATCGACCGCCACTTCATCCACGACGTTACCGCCACCGCCTTCGACATGCTGCGCCAGCGCGGGCTGAAGCCGCGCGCGCCGCACCGCATCTTCGGCACGCCCGATCACTATGTCCCGACCCACCGGCGGGACATGGCGGCGATCAACCACCCCGAGCGCCGCGCCATGATCGAGGCGCTGCAGCGCGACGCGGCGGAGTCCGGCATCACCCTGTTCGGCCTCGGCGACCCGCGCCAGGGCATCGTCCACGTGGTCGGGCCGGAACAGGGCCTGAGCCTGCCGGGCATGACCATCGTCTGCGCCGACAGCCACACCTCGACCCATGGCGCGCTCGGCGCGCTGGCCTTCGGCATCGGCGCCACCGAAGTCGGGCACGTGCTGGCGACCCAGTCGCTGTGGCAGCGCCGGCCGCGGCGCATGCGCGTCTCGGTCGACGGCACGCTGGCGCCGGGCGTGACCGCCAAGGACATCATCCTGGCGATCATCGCCGAGATCGGCGTCGCCGGCGCCGCAGGCCATGTCCTGGAATATGCCGGCAGCGCGGTCCGGGCCCTGTCGATGGAAGGCCGGCTGACCGTCTGCAACATGTCGATCGAGGCCGGCGGCCGGGCCGGCATGATCGCGCCGGACGACACCACCTTCGCCTATCTAGCGGGGCGCCCCTACGCGCCGCAGGGTGCCGGCTGGGACCGGGCGGTGGAGGACTGGCGGGCGCTGCGGTCGGACGACGACGCCGCCTTCGACCGCGAGGTCACGCTGGACGCGGCGGCGATCGCTCCGATGGTGACCTGGGGCACGACGCCCGAGGACGCCGCCCCGATCACCGGCCGCATCCCGGACCCGGCCGAGGCGGCCGATGCCGGCCGGCGCGACGGCATGCAGCGGGCGCTGGCCTATATGGGGCTGGTGCCCGGCACGGCGCTGGAGGAGATTGGGATCGACCGGGTGTTCATCGGCTCCTGCACCAACGGCCGGATCGAGGATCTGCGCAGCGCCGCGGTGGTGATCGACGGCCGCAAGGTCGCGCCCGGCGTCGAGGCCTGGGCGGTGCCGGGATCGCAGCAGGTCAAGGCGCAGGCCGAGGCCGAGGGGCTGGACCGGATCTTCGCGGCTGCCGGCTTCGACTGGCGCTTCTCCGGCTGCTCGATGTGCCTGGCCACCAACGGCGACACGGTGGCGCCGGGGCAGCGCTGCGCCTCGACCTCCAACCGCAACTTCGTCGGCCGGCAAGGACCGGGCGCGCGCACCCATCTGATGAGCCCGGCCATGGCGGCGGCGGCGGCGGTGACCGGCCGGCTGACCGATGTCCGCCGGCTGCTGGCCGGAGGCTGAGCATGGACCGCTTCGAACGGCTCGAGGCCGTGGCCGTGCCCATCGCCCGGGTCAATTGCGACACCGACCAGATCATCCCGGCGCAGTATCTGCAGAAGCTGCGCTCGGAGGATTTCGGGCGGTTCCTGTTCGCCGAGTTCCGCTTCCGCAAGGACGGGTCGGAGGTGGCGGAATTCATTCTCAACCACCCGGCCTACCGCCCTGCCCGCATCCTGGTTGCCGATCGCAACTTCGGCTGCGGCTCCTCCCGCGAGCATGCGGTCTGGGCGCTTTACGACTACGGCATCCGGGCCGTGATCGCCCCCAGCTTCGGCGACATCTTCTTCAACAACAGCCTGAAGAACGGGCTGCTGCCGATCGTGCTGCCGCAGGCGGTGGTGACGCCGCTGCTGGCGCAGCTGGAGTCCTCGCCGGGTGCCGTGCTGGCGGTCAACCTGCCGGCGCAGGAGGTGGCTCTGCCGGACGGCGACCGCCATCCCTTCGAGATCGAGCCCTTCGCCAAGACCTGCCTCGTCAACGGCATCGACGAGCTCGGCTACACGCTCGCGCAGTCCGGCCGGATCGATGCGTTCGAGCGCAGCTATGACGGCGGGAACATCCAGCCGCCTCCGGTTCCAGACCAAGGAGAACATTCGTGAAGATCGCGATCATGGCCGGCGACGGCATCGGCCCCGAGGTGGTCCGCCAGGCGGTGAAGGTGCTGCGGGTGGTGGCGCCCCAGGTCGAGACGGAGGACGGGCTGATCGGCCAGGCCGGCGTCGATGCGCACGGCGTGCCGCTGCCGGACGAGACCCTGGCCCTGGCCCGGCGGTCCGACGCGATCCTGTTCGGCGCTGCGGGCGTGGCGGACGAGGCCAGCATCCCGCGCGAGCGCCGGCCGGGCACCGGGCTGCTGCAGCTGCGCGAGGCGCTGACCCTCTACGCCAATTTCCGCCCCGCCTTCATGTTCCCCGAGCTGATCGGCGCCTCGACCCTGAAGCCGGAGGTCGTCGACGGGCTGGATCTGGTGATCCTGCGCGAGCTGAACGGCGACGTCTATTTCGGCAAGCCGCGCGGCATCGAGACCCGCGCCTCGGGCGAGCGCGTCGGCATCAACACCATGCGCTATTCGGAATCCGAGATCGAGCGCATCGCCCATGTCGCCTTCCGCACCGCCCGGCAGCGCCGGCGCAAGGTCTGCTCGGTCGACAAGGCCAATGTGCTGGAGGCGATGCAGCTGTGGCGCGAGGTGGTCACCCGCGTCGGCCGGGACTATCCCGATGTGGAGCTGACCCATCTGTTCATCGACGCGGCGGCGATGGCGCTGATGCGGAATCCCAAGCAGTTCGACGTGATCGTCACCGGCAACATGTTCGGCGACATCCTGTCGGATGCGGCGGCGATGCTGACCGGGTCGATCGGCATGCTGCCCTCGGCCTCGCTCGGCCTGGACCGCAAGGGCCTGTACGAGCCCGTCCACGGCTCGGCCCCGGATATCGCCGGCAAGGACCTGGCCAACCCGCTGGCCGCGATCCTGTCGCTGGCGATGATGCTGCGCCAGAGCTTCGGCCTGGAGGACCAGGCGCGGCGTGTGGAGGCGGCGGTCCGATCGGTCCTCGCCCAGGGCTATCGCACCGGCGACATCCACCAGCCCGGCACCCGGCGGGTGGGCACCGAGGAGATGGGCGACGCCGTCGTCCGGGCGCTGGCGGCCTAGCCGCCACGCGCCCAAGCATCAACCAACAACAACACGACAGATGGAGGAAAACAGGTGAAGCTCGGAACCACGCTTGCGCTGTGCGCCGCCCTGGTCCTGTCGGGACCGGTGGTGGCGGTCGCCCAGGACCACCCGGAGAAATCCGAGGTCCATATCGGCGCCGCCTCGGTCGGCATGACTTACCTGCCCCTGCTCCTGGCCAAGCAGCTCGGCTACTTCAAGGACGAAGGGCTGGACGTCACCATCGCCGCCTTCTCCGGCGGGTCGAAGGCGCTGGAGGCGCTGCTGGGCGGCAGCACGGACGTCGTCGCCGGCGCCTATTCCAACACCCTGACCATGGCGGCGAAAGGGCAGACCCTGGTCACCTTCGCCGCCCAGGTGAACTGTCCCGCCTGGATCTTCGGCATCGCCAAGAAGAACGAGGGCAAGGTGCACTCGGTCGCCGATCTGAAGGGCATGCGGGTCGGCGTCAGCGCGCCGGGATCGAGCACCCACATGGCGCTCAACTACATCCTGCACAAGGCGGGGCTGCAGCCGGAGGACGTATCGATCATCGGCGTCGGCCAGGCCGCCGGCGCCGTGGCGGCGATCCGGGCCGGGCAGATCGACGCGCTGATCGTCAACGACCCCTCGGCCACCATCCTGATGGACAGCGGCGACCTGATCCCGCTGGCCGAGATGCGCACCGAGGCGGGCAACAAGGCGGTGTTCGGCTCCGACTATCCGGAATCGAGCCTGTACACGACCAAAGCCTTCATCGACGAGAACCCGAAGACGGTGCAGGCGGTGACCAACGCCATCGTCCGCGCCGAGCGCTGGATCGCCCAGGCGACGCCGCAGCAGGTGGCCGACAACGTGCCGCCGGAATATGCCGGCGACGACAAGGCGCTCTACGCCAAGGCGTTCGAGAACAGCCGCCGCTGCCTGTCGCAGACCGGCACGCTGTCGGCCGAGGGCGCGCAGACCGTGCGCGACGTGCTGACTGCCTTCGACCCCAGCATCGGGTCGGCGTCGATCGACCTCGGCGCCACCTACGACAACAGCTTCGCCGGCAAGGCCGCGGGGCGGACCCCATGAGCGTCGCGGCCCGCAAGCTCGGCGAGCAGCAGCCCGTGGCCCAGAACATGACGCACGCGCTGCGCTTCGACCGGGTGACCTGCACCTTCGCCAGCAACGAGGGCGGCGGCAAGGCCTACACCGCCGTGCGCGACGTCGACCTGACGGTGCGGGAGGGCGAGTTCCTCTCCGTCGTCGGGCCGACCGGCTGCGGCAAGTCCACCCTGCTCAATGTGGCGGCGGGGCTGATGCGCCCCTCCTCCGGCACGCTGAGCGTGTTCGGCCAGCCTTTGGCCCAGGGGCTGAACCGGGACGCGTCCTACCTGTTCCAGGTGGATGCGCTGATGCCCTGGAAGACGGCGGAGGACAATGTCGCCGCCGGTCTGCTGTTCCACGGCAAGCCGAAGGCCGAGGCGCGCGAGATCGCGCGCCAATGGCTGGTGCGGGTCGGGCTGGACGGGCATGGCAGGAAGTACCCGCACCAGATGTCGGGCGGCATGCGCAAGCGCGCCGGCCTGGCCCAGGCGCTGGCGCTCAACCCGCGCATCCTGCTGATGGACGAGCCGTTCAGCGCGCTCGACATCCAGACCCGGCAGCTGATGGAGGACGAGCTGCTGCAGATCTGGTCGGCCGACCGCAAGTCGGTGGTGTTCGTGACCCACGATTTGGAGGAGGCGATCTCGCTGTCCGACCGCGTCCTGGTGCTGTCGGCCGGGCCCGGCACGCGGCCGATCGCGGAGTTCGAGATCGACCTGGAGCGCCCGCGCCAGGTCGCCGAGATCCGGATGACGCAGCGGTTCCTGCAGCTGCACGCCTCCATCTGGGACGTGCTGAAGGGAGAGGTGCTGAAAAGCTATGCGCGCAACCGCTCTTGATCCCCGCAACCACGCGCTGGTGCTGGCCACCCGGCTGGCCCTGCTGTTCGGCTGCCTGTTCCTGTGGTGGCTGCTGACCGCGACCGGGCTGCTGTCGACCTTCTTCTTCGGCGACCCGCTGGGGGTGGCCCGGCGTCTGTGGATCTGGTTCTCCACCGGCTCGGTCTTCCTGCACCTCTACACCACCCTGCTGGAGACGCTGCTGGCCTTCGCCATCGGCACCATCCTCGGGCTGGGCATCGGCCTCTGGCTCGCGCTCAACCCGTTCCTGGCCGCGGTGACCGACCCCTTCATCAAGGCCTTCAACTCGATGCCGCGGCTGATCTTCGCGCCGATCTTCGCCCTGTGGTTCGGGCTCGGCATCTGGTCGAAGGTGGCGCTGGGCGTGACGCTGGTGTTCTTCGTGGTGTTCTTCAACGTCTATCAGGGCGTACGCGAGGTCAGCCCGGTGGTGCTGTCCAACACCCGGATGCTGGGCGCGAACTCACGCGAGCTGCTGCGCCATGTCTACATCCCGTCGGCGATGAGCTGGGTGTTCTCCAGCCTGCACAACGCCGTCGGCATCGCCTTCGTCGGCAGCGTGGTCGGCGAGTATCTCGGCTCCGAGAAGGGCATCGGCTACCTGATCCTGCTGGCCGAGGGGGTGTTCGACATCAATTCGGTGATCGCCGGCATCCTGCTGCTGACCGTCTTCGCCCTCGTGCTCGACACCGCCGTGTCGGTGTTCGAGGAGCGCTTCATGCGCTGGCGGCCAACGGCCGGCCAGCCCGTGGGCGCCAACGCCTGAGCCGACGCCCCCATCGCAATCCCGTCACAGAGGTCCTTCCGTGCAGCTCAACTCGATCAATCTCGACGGCCGCGTCGCCGTGGTCACCGGCGGCGCCCAGGGCATCGGCCGCGAGATCGCCGAACGCCTCCTGCGCTCCGGCGCCCGGCTCGTCATCTGGGACGTCAACGCCGACGGGCTGGAGCCGGCGAAGCGCGAGCTCGCCGCGGCCACCGGCCGGGACGACATCCACACGACGCGCGTGGATATCGCCGACAATGCCGGCGTGGAGGCCGCGGTGGCGGGGACGGTCGAGGCGCTGGGGCGCATCGACATCCTGGTCAACAACGCCGCCATCGTCGGGCCGAACGCGCCGCTGGCGGAGTATCCGGTCGACGCCTGGCGCAGCGTGCTGGATGTCGACGTCAACGGCACCTTCCATTGCTGCCGGGCGGTGGCTCCGGTAATGATCGCCCAGAACTACGGCCGCATCGTCAACGTCGCCTCGATCGCCGGCAAGGAGGGTAACCCGAACGCGGCGGCCTACAGCTCGGCCAAGGCCGCGGTCATCGCCATGACCAAGTCGCTGGGCAAGGAGCTGGCCGGGCACGACATCGCCGTCAACTGCGTGACCCCGGCCGTGGCCCGGACGCCCGGCGCAATGGCACAGGCGCCAGAGCACATCACATACATGCTCAGCCGGATTCCGCGCGGGCGGTTCCTGGAGCTGGCGGAGGCTGCGGCGATGATCGCCTGGCTCGCCAGCGCCGAGAACTCCTTCGCCACCGGCGCGGTTTTCGACCTATCCGGCGGCCGGGCGACCTATTGAGCGACCGGACGATCGGAATGTGAGAGCCCCACAGCTTTCGCCGGCAGGACTTTCGATCAGATGTCGGTGAGGAGTGAGTTATAACAAACTTGGTTGCGGGACTCGCAACCGCCTACGCTCATGCCCGCTGGTGCACGATCATCGGACCGACAGCCCGGCCACAGCGACGATGCCCCCGATACAAGCTGACCCGCGCGGACTGATCGGCTCAGCGCCGACCTTGTCTTCGATCCCATATCGAGAAGCCGGCAGCAATCGGCTCCACGCCGGCAAAGTGGCACAGCATCAGCCCCTCCCCGGCGGCCGCTACGGGTGAATAGCTGGCGCAACGCCAGGTCGCGAGAACGGACATGACCGGACGCGACCCTTCCCCGCCGGTGCGCTCGAACGGGAGATGCCCTAAGGGGACATCCTCGGGCGCCGCGCTCCGGACATCTGCATCGAGGGCAGCGCGCTCTCGCACCTTTTCGCTTTCTCCTCCGGCCCGAACCGTCCCGCCATCCGATCGACCCTATTGGTCGACGACGGAGCCGTCCTTGTGCAGCCGGGTGTGGATCTTGCGCGGGCGGTACGGGAATTTCTCGGCCGCGCCGGGGCGCAGCGAGACGCCGATCCCCGGCTCGTCGCTGATGGTCAGGAAGCCTTCGCCGTCATGCCGCGCGGCGCCGGCCACCAGGCTGTCGGAGTCCGGCCGCTTGTCGGTGACGTCCCAGGTGTCGTTCGGGAACTCCTGCAGCACGAAGTTCGGCGCCGTCGCCGCGATCTGCAGGCACGCCGCGGTCGACACGGCGCTGAGCGGGTTGTGCGGCACGACCCCGGCATGCGACGCCTCGGCCAACGCCGCGATCTTGCGGGCGCCCGAGATGCCGCCGACGATGCAGACATCCGGCCGGACCATCTGCACCGCGTTGCGGGCCAGCAGCATCTGGAACTCCCACAGCGACGTCATGCGCTCGCCGGTCGCGATCGGGATCGAGATCTTGTCGGCGACATAGGCCATCTCGTCGAGATTGTCCGGCGTGATCGGGTCCTCGAGGAACAGCGGGTGGAACGGCTCGATGCCGCGGCCCAACTGGACGGCCTCGAACGGCGTCATCCGGCGGTGGATCTCGATGCACAGATCCATCTTCCGGCCGGCGATGCGCCGGTATTCCGCCACCGTGTCAATCGCGTCAGCGATCTTCTCGGCATGGGTCTGGAAATACGGCACCTCCCGCCGGCTGTCGAGGAACGGCGTCAGGTGGCCGACGGCGGTGAAGCCCATCTTCTTGGCCTCCTCCACGCCGCCGAACAGTTCTTCCTTGGTCTCGCCAAAGACATGGTAGTAGGCGCGCGCCTTGTCGCGCACCTTGCCGCCGAGAAGGGCATGGACTGGCGCCTCGAAATGCTTGCCGGCGATGTCCCAAAGAGCGATGTCGATGGCGCTGATCGCCGCCATGACCGCCGAGCCGCGGAAATGCGCCCAGCGATACATGTACTGCCAATGGTGCTCGATCCGCAGCGGATCCTGCCCGAGCAGGTAGTCCTTGAAGCGAAGGACGGCGCCGGCCGTCGCCTCGTGGAAGCCCCAGGCTCCGCCCTCGCCGAGCCCGACGAGGCCGTTGTCGGTCCGGATCTCGACGAACAGATACCTGTCCACCAGGATGGTCTCGACACTCTCGATACGCATGTCTCTGTCCTTCAGGGGTGTTGGGCGGACGGCGCCTGGCCGTTCGGAATCAGGATCACGGCGTCCGGGTCGATGCGGACGCGGATGGTGTCTCCGGCCGCGGGCGAGCCGCGGGCCGGCAGCTCGGCGCGAAGGGCCAGCCCGCCGACGCGCAGCAGGCAGGTGACGACCGGCCCGAGGAAGCTGACCGACGCGACCTCGGCTTCGAAGCCGTTGGGCCCATCCTCCCCGTCCCGCAGCCGCAGGACGCTCTCGGCCCGGATGCAGGCCAGGACCGGCCCGGACGGCCGGACGCTGCCGGATTGCGAAAACCGCCCCTCGATCGCCGGGCCGCCGGGGAGCGATACCAGGGCGCTGCCGTCACCGGCCATGCGGACGATGTCGCCCTCCAGGATGTTGGCGTTGCCGATGAACTCGGCGGCGAAGCGGCTGGCCGGCCGCTCGTAGAGGTCCCGCGGGCTGCCGGACTGGATCATCTCGCCGTCCTTCATCAGGATGATCCGGTCGCTCATCAGCATCGCCTCGGACTGGTCATGCGTGACATAGAGCGAGGTCTGCCCGAGCCGCCGCTGCAGCTCGACCAGCTCGAAGCGCATGCGATCGCGAAGGCCGGCATCGAGGTTGCTGAGCGGCTCGTCGAACAGCAGCAGCCGGGGCGAGGTGACGACGGCACGCGCCAGCGCCACGCGCTGCTGCTGCCCTCCGCTGAGTTCGGTGCCGTAGCGCGCGGCGAAGCCGTCGAGCCCGACGACCTTCAGCGCCTCGGTCACCTTGGCGTCGATCGTTGCCGCCGGCTCGCGCCGTGTCCGCAGGCCGTAGGCGACGTTCTCGAACACCGTCATGTGCGGCCAGACCGCGTAGGACTGGAACACCATGTTGATGCCGCGCTTCTCCGGCGGCACGTCACGGCCATCCGCCGCCACGACCTCGCCGCCGATCCGGATGGTGCCGGCCGCGGAGCCTTCGAGCCCGGCGATGCAACGCAGGGTCGTGGTCTTGCCGCAGCCGCTGGGCCCCAGCAGCGACACGAACTCACCATCCTCGACGTCGAAGCTGACATTGCGGACGGCGGTGACGCTGCCATAGGCGACGACGAGGCCTTCGACGCTGAGCTTGGCCATGAGGCTTCCCCGGGGTTGCGGCCGCCGTCACACGGCCTGGGACAGCCGGACGCGCAGGACGTATCGCCCCACGACGATCCCGGCGACCAGGATGGCCGTCTGCAGCAGGCCGATGATGGCGGCGTTCTGGACGTTGCCGAATTCGAGATAGTCCCAGGACATCACCGACAGCACCTTGTTGCTCGGCGATGCCAGGAGGATCGCGGCGCTGATCTCGCGGATCGAGAAGATGAAGACCAGGATCCAGGCGGAGAGCACGCCGGGCCGGATCAGCCGGAACGTCACCTGCCGCGCCGTCCGCCAATGCGAGGCGCCGCAGACCGAAGATGCCTCCTCCAGCGACCGGTCGATCTGGAGGATCGAGGTGTCGACCATGCGGTAGGCGAAGGGGATGTAGGAGGCGACGAAGGCGATCACCAGGATCCAGATCGTCCCATAGGCCGGCGTCATCAGATAGGTCCAGAAGATGCCGGTGCCGAAGACGATGCCGGGGACGGCGATCGGGAACATGGCGACGTAGTCGAGGATGCCGCCACCGCGCACCCGCAGGCGCCGCACCGCATAGGCGATGACGATGCCGAGCAGCACGCACAGCGTCGGCGACAGCACTCCGACCAGCAGGGTGTTGCCGATCGACTGCTGCACCGCCACCGACCCGATCACCGACCGGATGTTGTCCAGGGTGAAGACGGCGTCGAGGATCGAGGAGGAGGTGAAGCGGGTGAAGGCGACGTAGAGCAGCGCCAGATACGGCAGGATGATCGCCAGGACGACATAGACCAGGATCGCCAGGATCGCCGGCCCCTGCCAGCCGCGCAGCTTGACCAGGCGGGTGCGGTAGCCGCGGGCGGTCACCGTGACGAAGCGCGTCGCGACGCGGGAGGCGAAGCGGTAGAAGAACACGCCGACCAGCGAGATCCAGAACAGCAGCGTGCCGATCGCCGCGGCCCGGGCGTAGTCCAGCGGGAAGGTCGCGACCGCCCGGTAGATGTCGACCGCCAGGAAGGGCAGCGCCTGGGTGCCGCCCAGCGCCGCCGGGATCGAGAAGGTGCCGCAGGTCAGCACGAAGACGAAGAAGAAGGCCGAGACGATCGCCGGGCGGACCACCGGGAAGGTGATCTTCAGGGCGGTCGCCAGCGTGCCGGCACCGTTGAGATACGACGCCTCCTCCATCGACGGGTCCATGCCCTTCAGCGCGGCGGAGACGGTCATGTAGGCGTAGGGCACGTTGTACAGCGCCATGACCAGGATCACCCCGCTTGCGGTCATGACGTTGACCACCGGGCCATCGATTCCGAGCAGGTCGTGGGCCAGGACGTTCAGCAGGCCGGCATTCGGCGAGGCCAGGACCAGCCAGGCCAGTGCCCCGACGAAGGGCGACAGGTACAGCGGCGCGATCACCGCATTCTCCATCAGCGCCTTCACGGGCAGGTCGGTCCGGGCCAGCAGCCAAGCCAGCCCGATGCCGACGGCACAGGCCACCAGCGACACCAGCAGCGACGCCCCGACGGTAACTGCCAGGATCTTGAGATAGGGCAGCGTCGTGTAGACCGCGGCGAGGCTGCGCAGCGAGAACTGGGCCCGCGGGTCGACGAAGGTGCCGGTCCGGACCGCGCCGACGAACATCAGCACGATCGGGACCAGCACCAGCACGGCGAGGAGCAGGCCGAGCGCCAGCGGCAGGGCCAGCCCGCGCCGGCGGCGGCGCAGCGCGGCATAGCCGCCGGCCACCGGCTCCTCCACCTTCAGCGCGGGTGCGGAGATCGTCATCCTGAGCCTCAGCGGCCGAAGATCTGGTTCCATTCGGCGATGATCGGCTTCGCCGGATCGACGTAGCCCGGATCGTTCAGGTAGTTGATGTAGAGCTCCTCGGGATCCGCGTACCATTCCTCCTTGTACCAATCCGCCTTCGCCGCCTTGCGGGGATCGACCGTGTCCTCCCGGGCCGAGGCGACGCCGGCAACCTTGAACCAGGCGGCCTGGCCCTCAGGACTCATCGCCCAGTCCTGGAACAGCCGCGCCGCGTTCGGATGCGGGGCCTTCGCCGAGATCGTCTGGACCGTCAGGTTGGCCGGGGTCGGCTTCGGGAACACCCAGCGGATCGGCGCCCCCTTGAGGTAGAGGCCGCCCATGTCGCTCTGCGACGCCTGGTCGACGATCGCGTGCTCGCCCGCGGCGAGGCGGTCGTACATCGGCGACTTGCTGTCATAGACCTGCGGCTTCAGCGCCGCCATCTTGGCCACGAAATCCGGCCCGAACTGGTCGCGCTTCCCGCCCAGGAACATGTAGACATAGGAGTAGCTGCTGCCGCCGGAGGCCGGGGTGCCGGTGGCGAAACGGCCCGCCCAGCGCAGGTCGGTCAGGACGTTCCAGCCGCCCTCTCGGATCAGCTTGTCCTCCTCCGGTGTCACCTTGCCGGAGTTCCAGGCGATCCCCATGGCGTTGACGAAGATCGTGTACCAGACGCCGTCCTTCTTCATCTCCGGCCGGATGCCCGCCGCCGAGGCCGGCGCATACTCCGCCACCAGCCCTTCGTCATGGGCGGATTCGATCAGCACCGTGTCGGTGATCTGCACCAGATCGGCGATGTGCTGCCCGACGCGCTCTTCGGTCAGCCAGCGCTCGAACAGCGGGTAGCTCGGGCCGCGGACATTCTGCGTCGTGATACCGTATGTGTCGGTGAAGGCCTTGGTCCACACTGCGGTCGGGTCGATCGCGGTGGTGTGATAGTAGGTCAGCGTGCCTTCGGCCTTGGCCGCGGCGACCAGCCCGGCATCCGGCTGCGGCGACGCGGCCAGGGCAAGGCCGGACCGCCCCGTGAGCGACAGGCTGAGGGCACCCAGCCCCGCCCCCTGCAGCATCCTGCGCCGCGACCAGACGCCTTGCGAGCCGAAACGCGAGCGATCGTCGGAATGAGCCATGACGTTCCTCCCAGACTTTCTTGGCCAGACTTCGTCGGCGCCGGCGCCTCGAGGCACCGCGATTTTATCGGATCATACATTTGCGCAAATATATTTGCGCGTCAACGCCGCATCGCCGATACTCTGCGCGAGAGACGAACGGCGCAGGAGAAGACCGTGGACCCATGGGTGAGCCCCGCCCCCGATGCCCCGCTGAACGAGCCGACCTATCTGAGGGTCAAGCGCGCCATCATCGGGGACTTGGTGTCGGGGCAGTTCGTCCCGGGGACGCATCTGACGATCGAGGCGCTGACGTCGCGCTACGCCGTCAGCCACATGCCGATCCGCGAGGCGCTGCGCCAACTGGAGGGCGAAGGGATCCTGATCTCGCTGGCCCATCGCGGCTTCCGGATCGAATCCATCACCGAGGGCTATATCCGGAACATCTACGACATCCGGGTCGGCATCGAGTCCATGCTGGCCCACCGCGCGGTCGAGCGGGCGACCGACGCCGATATCGCCACGCTGCGCCGGCTGCATGAGGATCTGAGCGTCCTGATCCGGTCCGGCAAGCCGATGGTGGCGTCGCGGGAGAACATCATCTTCCACAAGCGGATCTACGAGATCGCCCGGAACCCCGAGGCCGAGCAGATCCTGGAGGGGCGCACCCGGGTGGTGCGGACGGTGGCCGACAGCCTGGGCGGCTATAGGCCGGACATGTATGACGCGGTGATCACCGAGCACGAGACGATGATCCGCGCGTTCGAGGCCCGCGACCCGATCGCAGCGGGCGAGGCCGTCTTCGACCACGTCACCGCGGCCCGGGACCGCCTGCTCGCCCGGATCGCGGAGGAAGGCGGCTTCTCGCCGAGACCATGAGGCCGGACCGCCACGACATCGACGGCACCACGCTACGCGCCGACCAGCCCCTTCATCACCGCGTAGAGGGCCGGCTTGGCCTCGAAGCCGATGCCGGGCAGGTCCGGCAACCCGACGAAGCCGTCCGCGACCGCAATGCCGTCGGCGAAGCCGCCGAAGGGCCGGAACACGTCGGGGTAGGATTCATTGCCGCCGAGATGCAGGCCGGCGGCGATGTTCAGCGACATCTGGTGCCCGCCATGCGGCACCACCCGGCGGGTGGACCAGCCCTCGGCGGCCAGCACGTCCAGCGTGCGCAGATATTCGACCAGCCCGTAGGACAGGGCGCAGTCGAACTGCAGCACGTCCCTCTCCGGGTTCATCCCGCCATAGCGCAGCAGGTTGCGGGCGTCCTGGTGGGAGAACAGGTTCTCCCCGGTCGCCATCCGGCCAGGATAGACGGAAGAGAGTTCCTTCTGCAGCGCATAATCGAGGGGGTCCCCCGCCTCCTCGTACCAGTGCAGCCCGTAGGGCTCGAGCGCCCGGGCATAGGCGACGGCGGTGGCGAGGTCGAAGCGGCCATTGGCGTCGACCGCCAGACCCCCGCCCTCCCCCACCACATCGAGCACCGCCTCGATGCGGCGCAGGTCCTCGGCCAGGGGCGCGCCGCCGATCTTCATCTTGACCGTCCGGTAGCCGCGGTCGCGGTAGCCGCGCATCTCGTCCTTGAGCTGCGTCAGGTCCTTGCCGGGATAATAGTAGCCGCCGGCCGCGTAGACCCAGACGGTCTCGTCCGCCTGTCCGCCGCGATAGCGGTCGGCCAGCAGGCGCCACAGCGGCTGCCGCGCGATCTTGGCGACGGCGTCCCACACCGCCATGTCGACGGTGCCGACCGCGACCGAGCGTTCGCCATGCCCGCCCGGCTTCTCATTGGCCATCATCGCCGCCCAGATGGCGAAGGGGTCGAGGTTGTCGGCCGCCGCGTCGACCAGCGCCTTGGGATCCGCCTCCCGCAGCCGCGGCATCAGCCGCTCGCGGATCAGCGCCCCCTGGCCGTACCGGCCGTTCGAGTTGAAGCCGAACCCGACCACCGGCTTCCCGTCCCGCACCACGTCGGTCACGACGGCCACCACGGAGCACGTCATCTTCGAGAAGTCGATGTAAGCATTCGCGATCGACGACGCGATCGACACGGTCTTCTCGCGAATATCGACGATCCTCATACTTACAATCCCTCCGTCTGTTTCATGCCGTCACTTGCCGGCCATTTGCAGATGGCGATCCCGCAACCATCACAATAGCGAGGGGCGGCAGCCGCGGGCCAATGCCGATGCGGCGTCAAACCATGTGCATCCGGCATCATCGATGGAGCTGACCTGGCTCGAGGACTTCGTCGCCCTGGCCGAGACCGGGAACTTCTCCCGGGCCGCCCGGGCGCGCCACGTCACCCAGCCGGCCTTCAGCCGCCGCATCCGGTCGCTGGAGGACTGGGTCGGGACGCCGCTGTTCGACCGGGCCACGCATCGCGTCGAGCTGACCGAGGCGGGCCGCCAGTTCCGGCCGGCCGCCACCGAGACGCTGCGGCGGCTGCACCAGGCGCGGGAGGCGGCGCGCGAGGCCGGCAGCAGCGAGGCCAC
>NZ_JANX01000010.1 GCF_000767795.1 Inquilinus limosus MP06
GCGGTGGCGTAGAACACGGTCCGGTCCAGGACGATGCCTTCGGGCGTCGCGGCGACCACGGTGGCCGTCGCCTCGCGGGCATAGGCGTCGTCGCGGAACAGCAATTCGGTCATGCGCTGGTCTCCAGCCAGTCGGGTTCCGGCAATCCCTTCTCGCGCAGGAAGTCCGGGTTGTAGAGCTTGGACTGATAGCGGCTGCCGTGATCGGCCAGGATGGTGACAATGGTGTGGCCCGGCCCCATGCGCCTGGCCATCTTCACCGCGCCGGCCAGGTTGATGCCGGTGGAGCCGCCTAGCAGCAGCCCTTCCTCGCGCGCCAGGCCGAACAGGATCTTCAGGGCTTCCTCGTCGGTCGCCTGCTGCGCCCAGTCGAGCGGCATGCCTTCCAGGTTCTTGGTCACCCGGCCCTGGCCGATGCCTTCGGTGATCGAGCTGCCCTCGGCCTTCAGCTCGCCATGCTCGTACCAATTGTAGAGGGCGGCGCCGAGCGGGTCGGTCAGGGCGATCTGCACCTTCGGGTTCCGCTCCTTCAGCGCCAAAGCGATGCCGGCCAGCGTGCCGCCGGTGCCGACGGCGCAGGTGAAGCCGTCGACCTTGCCGCCGGTCTGCTCCCAGATCTCCGGCCCGGTGGTGCGGTAATGGCCGTCGCGGTTGGCGACATTGTCGAACTGGTTGGCCCAGATCGCGCCGTTCGGCTCGGTCTGCGCCAGCTCGGCCGCCAGCCGCTCGGAATAGCGGACGTAGTTGTTCGGGTCCTTGTAGGGCACGGCATCGACCTCGACCAGCCGGGCCCCTGCCAGGCGGATCGCGTCCTTCTTCTCCTGGCTCTGGGTCCGCGGCAGCACGATGACGCTGCGGTAGCCCAGCGCCCGGCCGACCAGCGCCAGGCCGATGCCGGTGTTGCCGGCCGTGCCTTCGACGATGGTGCCGCCCGGCTTCAGCGTGCCGCGCGCCTCGGCGTCGCGGATGATCGCCAGCGCCGCCCGGTCCTTGACCGAGCCGCCGGGGTTCAGGAACTCGGCCTTGCCCAGGATCTCGCAGCCCGTCTCCTCCGACAGGCGGGCGAGGCGGATCAGCGGCGTGTTGCCGATGGCGCCGACGAAGCCGTCGACGATCCGGCGGGAAGGCGTGTCGCTCATGCTCGGTCCCAGTTCTCGAAGGTCCTGAGAGACCTTAGAGGGCGCTTCCCGTGGCTTCAAGCGACCCCCAGCGGCGGCGGAGCGAGTCGCGGTTCAGCGCGAACCATTGCAGCGCGATCAGGGTGATGGCGTTCTGGATCCGCCCTTCGGCCAGCATCGCCAGAGCCTCCTCCGCCGGCATCGGCAGGATGCGGATGTCCTCCTGCTCGGTCGCCAGCCCGTGCAGGCTGCGCTCGGCCGGTGCCGTCACCCGGCCGCAGAACAGGGTGACCCATTCGTTGAAGCCGCCGGGGCTGGTGGCGAACTCGCCGACCGGCAGCAGCTCGGCCACGCCCAGCCCGGTCTCCTCCTGGGTCTCGCGGGCGGCGGAATGCTCCGGCGACTCGCCGGCATCGATCAGCCCGGCCGGGATCTCGACCATCCAGCCCGGCCGGTCGGCGATCCAGGCGCCCAGCCGGAACTGCTCCAGCAGCACCACCCGGTCGGCGACCGGGTCGTAGGGCAGCAGCGCGACGGCGGGGCGGCGCAGCACCAGCTCGCGCGTCAGCGGCGCTGTCCAGCCGCCGTCGAAGCGGCGGTGGCGCAGCACCAGCCGGTCCAGCCGGAAGAAGCCGGCATACTCCGTCCCGCGCTCGATCAGCTCGACATCGGCGTCATTGTCGAAGGCCACTCTCATGCACTCCCTCGCTGGCGGCGCCCGGACGATAGCGGGGCCGCCGCGCCAATGCCACGGCGCCACGCGCCGCAGGCGAGGCCTGGGCGAGGGCATTTGGGTTTGACGCATCGCCGCCGCGATCGCGATACTTCCGGTCGGGCCCGGTGGGCTGTCCCATGGGCTGCGATGTCGCGGACGGGCGCTTCGCCGTCGCCAGGGGAAACAACTGGATGGCCCGCGGGCCGTCTAATGGCCTTCGTTGCGGGCCGAGGCTTCAGAACGACAAGAAAGCTTCGCCCCACAGGGTGGTTCCAGCGTCTCGACAGGGAGAGCCTGATGGACATCAAGGATCTGGGAAAGGTTCACGTCGCGATTCCGAAGCTGGCCGAGGATCTGCGCGACGGCAGGCTCGACCGGCGCGAATTCCTGCGCACATCGGTGCTGCTCGGCCTGGCGATCCCGGCCGCCTATTCCGTGGCATCGGTGATCACCGGCCAGCCGCTCATGCCGCAAGCCCTCGCCCAGGACACGCCGCGCAAGGGCGGCACGCTGCGGATGGGCATGTTCGTGATGGATGCCAGCGACCCGGCGATCTACGACTGGTCGGAGAAGGGCAACATCGCACGGCAGCTGATCGAGCCGCTGGTGCGGGTCGGCACCGACAACCTCTCGCATCCCCACCTGGCGGAGAAGTGGGAGGCGAATGACGACGTCACGGTCTGGACCCTGTCGCTCCGCAAGGACGTGAAGTGGAGCAACGGCGACGCCTTCAACGCCGACGACGTGATCAAGACCTTCGAGCGCTGGCTCGACAGCAAGACCGGCTCCTCCAACCAGGGCCGCTTCGCCGGCCTGACGGTGAAGGAGGGCGACACCATCAAGATGGCGCCGAACGCGCTGGAGCGGGTGGACGATCACACGGTCCGCTTCCACTTCCAGAACGCCATGTTGTCCTTCCCGGAGAGCCTGGGCGATTATCCGGCGCTGATCACTCATCGCGACTTCGCCACCAAGCACGAAGCCAACCTGATCAAGAACCCGATCGGCACCGGCCCCTTCACCCTGAAGGAATACGCGGTCGGCCAGCGCGCGGTGTTCACCCGGAAGGAAGGCTATTGGGGCGGCGACGCCTATGTCGACGAGCTGCAGTTCATCGACCTCGGCGCCGACCCGGCGGCAGAGCTGGCGGCCTTGTCCTCCGGCCAAGTCGACCTGCTGTACAAGCTGGATCCCAACCTGCTGCCCGGCTACCAGGCCAACCCGACCTTCAAGGTCTACGACAAGGACACGGCGATCGTCGGCGTCGCCCGCATGCGGGTGACCGAGAAGCCGTTCGACGACAAGCGCATCCGCCAGGCGGTGCAGGCCTGCGTCGACCATGACCGGCTGCTGCAGCTGGCCTATCAGGGCCTGGGCATCGCCGGCCAGGACTTCCACGTCGCGCCGATCCACCCGGAATACACCGATCTCGGCGCGATGAAGCAGGATTACGACAAGGCCAAGAAGCTGCTGGCCGATGCCGGGCATCCGAACGGCATCGACATCGAGATCAACTGCGTCGACGACCCGAAATGGGAGGGCCAGATCGGCGTGGTGCTGTCGGAGATGCTGAAGCCCGCCGGCATCAACCTGAAGGTCAACATCCTGCCCGGCGGCACCTATTGGGACCGTTGGACCAAATGGCCGTTCAGCGTCACCCAGTGGACTACCCGGCCGCTCGGCGTCCAGGTGCTCGACGTCGCCTACCGCAAGGGCGCGGCCTGGAACGAGAGCGGCTACGACAACCCGGAGTTCGAGAAGCTGCTGAACCAGGCGCAGGGCACGATCGACGTGCCGAAGCGCAAGGAGATCGTGAAGCAGATCGAGAAGATCCTGCAGGACGACGCCATCAGCATCATCCCGTTCTGGCTCAAGATCTACACCGCCAGCACGGACAAGGTGCAGGGCTTCGCCTACCACTTCGCCCGCGAGATGTATCTCGACAAGGTGTGGCTGTCCGCGTGACGGCGTCGCCTCACAGCACAATCGAGTCCCCCCTCCCCCTGCGGGAGGGGGGCAGGGGGAGGGGGTTCGTGCCGCCTGAGCCGGCTGCGGTGTCCAACCACCGGACAGGCTGGTTTCAGGACTGCCCGCTCTCCCCGATCGACAACCCCCTCCCCCTAGCCCCCTCCCGCGAGGGGAGGGGGGACCCGGTTCGGTTGCACCCGGAAGGCTTTGAGGAGGCCGTCAGGCGATGCTGATCTTCCTCGCCAAGCGCGCCTTCTTCATGGTGCTGACCATGCTGGCGGTGTCGCTGCTGGTCTTCCTCCTCCTGGAAGTGAACGGGTCGTCGGTGGCCGTGAAGGTCCTCGGCCCCTACAGCTCGGAAGAGCAGCGCCAGCTCTGGCTCCAGGCACATGGCTATTTCGCGCCCTGGTACGAGCGCTACTTCGCCTGGCTCGGCCGGATGGCCAGCGGCGAGTTCGGCGACAGCCTGCGGTTCAAGACATCGGTGGCGTCGGTGCTCTGGCCGCGGCTGGAGAACACCGCGATCCTCGCCGCCTTCGTCTTCCTGATCATGGTGCCGGTCTCGGTCGTGCTCGGCGTCCTCGCCGGCATGCGGGAGGGCTCGGCCACCGACCGCTCGATCTCGGTGCTGTCGATCGTCACCACCTCGATCCCGGAATTCGCCTCGGCCACCTTCCTGTCCTTCCTGTTCGTGCTGGTGCTGAAATGGCTGCCGGGCACCAGCGGCATGAACCAGGGCTTCGACATCCTGCAGCTGGTGATGCCGGTCGCGGTGCTGGTGCTGTACGATTTCGGTTACGTCACCCGGATGATGCGCGCCTCGATGGCCGAGGTGATGCAGAGCCCTTATATCCGCACCGCGGTGCTGAAGGGCATCCCCTACAGGCGAGTGATCATGCGCCACGCCCTGCGCAACGCGCTGATCGCGCCTTTCACCGTGATCGTGCTGCAGATCAACTGGCTCTTGTCCGGCGTGATCGTGGTCGAAGCCTTCTTCGGCTACAAGGGCTTCGGCGCCCTGCTGCTGGAAGCCTCGCTGAACCAGGACATCTACCTGATCCAGGCCTGCGCCATGGTCTCGGTCTTCGTCGCGGTGGCGACGCAGACCATCGCCGATGTCGGCTACACCTACCTCAACCCGCGCATCCGCTTCACCTGAGGGGTCGGAATGGCCGAGATCTCGCTGCCGCCACCTTCCTCGCTGGGCCGCAACCCGATCCTCCGCGCGCTGCGCTCGGCGCTGCTGCTGCGGGAGAGCTGGGTCGGCATGGTCGGCGTGCTGATCGTGCTGTTCTGGGTCGCCGTGGCGATCCTGGCGCCGCTGATCGCGCCGTTCCCGCCGAACCAGAACCTGCTGCCGTTCAAGCCGCCCGGCATCATGGCGCCCGATGGCGGGGTGTTCTGGCTGGGCACCGACCAGCTCGGCCGTGACATCCTCAGCCGGGTGATCTGGGGCGCGCGCCGGGTGCTGATCTACGCGCCCCTGGCCACGGCCTGCGCCTATGCGCTGGGCGTCACCATGGGCCTCCTGGCCGGCTACAAGCGCGGCCTGTGGGACGATGTGCTCAGCCGGATCGGGGACATCATCCTGTCCTTCCCGATCCTGGTGCTGTACGTCGTCATCATCACCACCTTCGGCCCGTCCGGCATCAACATCGTGCTGGCGGTCACCTGCGCCAGCGCCCCCGGCATCATGCGCATCGTCCGCGGCCTGACGCTGGACCTGCGCAACCGCGACTATGTCGCCGCGGCGCAGACCCGCGGCGAATCCTCGCTCTACATCATGTTCGTCGAGATCCTGCCCAACGCCCGCGGGCCGTTGATCGTCGATGCCTGCCTGCGGCTGGGCTACACCATCATCACCATCGGCGTGCTGGGCTTCCTCGGCCTCGGCCTGCCGCCGCCGGACCCGGACTGGGGCGGCATGGTCAACGAGACCCGCGCCATGGCCGCCTTCGCGCCCTGGATGACGGTCTTCCCCTGCATCGCCATCTCGTCGCTGGTCCTCGGCCTGAACCTGCTGGCCGACGGTCTGCGCGAGATCTCATTGAAGGATTAACCCCATGCCTCCCACCCCTTGCGCCCTGCGCCAACGCCAGATGCCGATAGGGCAGGAGAGCGGCGCAGCGCGATGCGGGACATCGGGCAAGCCGTTCGACGCCCCCTATCGGCATCTGGCGTCGGCCCGAAGGGTCACCTTGCGGCGGCGGCCTGCGGGCGCGGGCCGCTCGACCGCAGTGCCGCTACGCTTTTCGCGTCCCGCCCCCGCATCCGACTCGCCGCAAGGTGACGCAGGACGTAAGGGGTGGGAGGCATGGGGTTAAGGCGATGACGGTCGAGGTGATTCCGCCGCGCGACACCACCACCCCGATCCTGGAGATCGACAAGCTGTCGATCTCCTACCTCACCCGCGCCGCGGAGATCCCGGCGGTGGTCGATTTCTCGCTGACCATCCGGCCCGGCGAATGCGTCGGGCTGGTGGGCGAGAGCGGCTGCGGCAAGTCGACCGTGGCGATGGCGATCATGCGCTATCTCGGCCGCAACGGCCGGATCGCCGGCGGCAGCATGAAGTTCCGCGGCCGCGACCTGATGGCGATGTCGGAGGAGGAGCTGCGGCGGATCCGCGGCGCCGAGATCGCCATGGTCTACCAGGAGCCGATGGCGGCGCTGAACCCGGCGCTGCGGATCGGCGACCAGCTGGCCGAGGTGCCGCTGTGCCACGAGCCCGGCTGCACCCGCGAGCAGGCGCTGGCCCGGGCGCAGGACATGCTGGGCCGGGTGCGGCTGGGCGACCCCGCCCGGGTGATGCAGGCCTATCCGCACCAGATCTCGGGCGGCCAGCAGCAGCGCGTGGTCATCGCCATGGCGCTGCTGTCGAACCCGTCGCTGCTGCTGCTGGACGAGCCGACCACCGCGCTGGACGTGACGGTCGAGGCCGGCATCGTCGACCTGGTCGCCGAGCTGGGCCGGACTCTCGGCACCGCCATGCTCTATATCAGCCACAATCTCGGGCTGATCCGCGAGACCTGCGACCGGGTCTGCGTCATGTATGCCGGTCAGGCGGTCGAGGACGGCACCATCGACCAGATCTTCGCCGCGCCGCGCCACCCCTACACCCAGGGCCTGTTCGGCTGCATCCCGACCCCGGGACGAGACAAGACCAGCCGGCCGTTAGTGCCGATCCGCGGCCAGCTGCCGCTGCCGCAGGCGCGGCCGCAGGGCTGCTGGTTCGGGCCACGCTGCGACCATTTCCAGGCCGGGCGCTGCGACGCAGGCCCGATCCCGATGCTGCTGGCCAGCGAGACCCGGCGGGTGCGCTGCCTGCGCTGGGAGGAGATCGAGCACCTGCCGCCGGCCCCCGCGCCGGTCGAGGCCGTGCCCGTCGCCGTCGCCGCCAATGATCATCCGGTGCTGGAGGTCGCGGCGATGCGCAAGCATTACCCGATCTATGACAGCTCGATCGCCGCCCTGCTCGGCAGCGACCGCACCCGCTACGTCCGTGCCAATGAGGCGATCAGCTTCGAGGCCCGCGGCGGCCAGACCGTCGCCATCGTCGGCGAGAGCGGCTGCGGCAAATCCACCTTCGCCCGGGTGCTGATGGGGCTGGAGACGGCGACCGACGGCACCGTCTCGTTCCGCGGCACCGATATCGGCCGCAAGCCGGTGCAGCAGCGCGACGCCAAACTGCTGTCGTCGCTGCAGATGGTGTTCCAGAACCCGAACGACACGCTGAACCCCAGCATGAGCGTGGGCCAGCAGATCGGCCGGGTGATCCGCAAGTTCGGCGTCAAGAAGGGCCGGCGCGAGGTGGAGGAGGAGGTGCTGCGTCTGCTCGACCTGGTCAAGCTGCCGCGCGCCTTCATCGACCGCAAGCCGCGCCAGCTTTCCGGCGGGCAGAAGCAGCGCGTCGGCATCGCCCGCGCCTTCGCCGGGGCCCCGGCCATGGTAGTGGCGGACGAGCCGGTCTCCGCCCTCGACGTCTCGGTCCAGGCCGCGGTCACCGGCCTGCTGGTCGACATCCAGCGCCGGTCGGGCACCACGCTGCTGTTCATCAGCCACGATCTCGGCGTGGTCCGCTACCTGGCCGACCGGGTGGTGGTGATGTATCTCGGCCAGATCATGGAGCAGGGGACGACCGACGCCGTCTTCCAGCCTCCCTACCACCCCTACACCGAAGCGCTGCTGGCCGCCGTGCCCGTCGCCGACCCGACGATCGAGAAGAAGCGCATCATCCTGGAAGGGCCGCTGCCGAGCCCGCTGGACCCGCCGCAGGGCTGCCCGTTCAACACCCGCTGCCCGCGCAAGCTCGGCGGCATCTGCGAGACCGAGGCGCCGCCGGAGCGCGCCGGCACCGACGGCCATGTCATCCGCTGCCACATTCCGCTGACCGACCTCGCGGCCGTGGAACCCGTTCTGGGGCGCGCGGGTTAAGGGAGGCTGGTGCAAATCGCCTTATGCGGGTATTGCGGCCGAATTCCTCGCGACATACTATAGTATGAGGCGGGCCGGGTTCGACACTGCGGCATCTTGGGGGACCGCACCAGATCGATCGTTCGCGATCGCATTCGGTGTCGGGCCGAGGCCCGCAGGAGGAAGTAACAGTATGGCGACCCGCGGCTCGGACCGACTGCGCCGGCGCAAGACCATCACCGAAGATGGCCCGGACCCGGTGGATGTCCATGTCGGCACCCGACTGCGCCAGCGCCGCACCCTTCTGGGCATGAGCCAGGAGAAGCTGGCTGCGGCTTTCGGCGTATCGTTCCAGCAGATCCAGAAGTATGAGCGCGGCGCCAATCGCGTCAGCGCCAGCCGGCTGCACCAGTTGACGCGCATCCTCAACGTGCCGGTCGGCTACTTCTTCGAGGGCATGGCGGACGGCGCGCAGAACGGCATCGGCCTTCATCCCGTGCATGACAGCGAGATGGTCGCCAGCCGCGAGACGCTGGAACTGGTGCGCGCCTATTACCGGATCGAGGACGCGACGGTCCGCCGTCGTCTGGTCGACCTTCTGCGCTCGCTCGGGCCGGACGGGACCGAGCACTGAGGCCGTTGTCCCGGACGGCGTTTCTGGCTGGCGTCGGGGCCGGGGCGGGGTTACATCACCCCGAGTTCCGATCATCCTGAGGCTCGCCCGTGTCGCTTCCCTTCGTCGACCTCAAGCAGCAATACGCCCGCCTGAAGCCCCTGATCGACGCCCGCATCCATGCGGTGCTCGACCACGGTCAGTACATCCTGGGGCCGGAGGTGGCGGAGCTGGAGGACGAGCTGGCGCACCGCGCCGGCGTCCGGCATTGCCTAACGGTGGCCAGCGGCACCGATGCGCTGATCATGCCGCTGATGGCGCGCGGGATCGGCCCGGGCGACGCCGTCTTCGTGCCGGCCTTCACCTTCACCGCGACGGCCGAGGCGATCCTGCTGCTCGGCGCGTCGCCGGTCTTCGTCGATGTCGATCCGCAGACCTACCTGATCGACATGGCGGATCTCGAGCGCCGCATCGCCGCGGTCAAGGCGGCCGGCACGCTCAAGCCCAAGGCGCTGATCGCGGTCGACCTGTTCGGCCTGCCGGTCGACTATCCGGCGCTGCAGGCGATCGCCGACGCGCATGGCCTGTTCGTGATCGACGACGCGGCGCAGAGCTTCGGCGGCGCCTTCCACGGTCGTCCGGTCGGGTCGCTGGCGCCGGTCACCGCCACCAGCTTCTACCCGGCCAAGCCGTTGGGCTGCTACGGCGATGGCGGTGCCATTTTCACCGATGACGACGAGCTGGCCGCGATCCTCAAGTCGATCCGCGTCCATGGCGAGGGCAAGAGCCGCTACGACACCGTGCGGGTCGGGCTGAACGCCCGCTTCGACACCATCCAAGCGGCGGTGCTGCTGGCCAAGCTGCCCAGCTTCGGCGAGGAGCTGGCGGCCCGCGACAAGCTGGCCCGGCACTATTCGGCCCGGCTGTCCAACCGGATCCAGACCCCGGTGATGCCGGACGGGCTGACCTGCGCCTGGGCCCAGTACACCATCCGCGTGGCCGACCGCGACACGGTGCGGGCGAAGCTGGGCAAGGCCGGGGTGCCGACCGCGATCTACTATCCGACGCCGATGCACCTGGCCGAGGCCTACCGCGCCCATGGCGAGGGCGAGGGCTCGCTGCCGGTCAGCGAGGCGCTGAGCCGCGAGGTGCTGAGCCTGCCGATGCACCCCTTCCTCTCTGACGCCGATGCCGACCGCGTCTGCGATGCGGTGATCGCCGCCGTCGGTTAACGGGTCGCGACCGCCACCGCGGCGCCGGCCATCACGGCGCCGGTGCCGCGGTTGATCGCCTTCAGCGCCCGCGGCGAGCGGAACATCCGGCGGGCGCGCAGGGCGAGGATCACATAGGCCGCCAGCACCGCGCCATAGACCACGACCAGCGTCGCGGCGAGCTCGCCGAAGCCGATCCAGCTCAGGCGTTGCAGGTCGATGATGGTCGGCAGCAGCGCCAGGTAGAACAGCGTCGTCTTCGGGTTGCCGAGGCAGACCGAGATGCCGGTCAGGAACAGCCGCAGGCCCTCGCCGCGCACCGGCTGGGTCTCCGCCGGAGCCGCCGGCGGGGCGGTCCACAGTTTCCAGGCCAGGTACAGCAGATAGGCCGCGCCGGCATATTTGATCACGACGAAGACCGGCTGCAGCGTCGCCGCCAGCATGGCCAGGCCCAGCGCCGTGGCGCCCAGCCACAGCAGGTCGCCGGCCATCAGCCCGGCGCAGAAGGCCAGGGCCCCCCGACTGCCGCGCCCCAGCACCCGCGCCACCAGCGCCGCGGTGGTCGGTCCCGGCACGGCGCAGGCGACGCCGAGCGTGACGGCGTAGATCAGCAGCGTCGACGGGTCCATCGGCGTCCTCCCGCAGTGTCGCACCGGATTATGCCTTGCGGGATCCGGAGCGGCCAGAATTGCTGCATCGCCCGCCAACGCAATGATTTGAAACAATTTTTGAATTCCGCCTTGGCCTCCAAGACGGCAGGATCGCCGGCGTGCCGCTCTGTCCGGCCGCCTGTCGTGTCCATCCGGAATTCCGCATGACCCTGATCCACCGCACCGCGATCATCGAGCCGGGCGCCGAGATCGGCGAGGGCACTCGTGTCGGCGCCTATGCCGTGATCGGGCCGAAGGTCCGGCTGGGCCGCGACTGCGTGGTCGGCCCGCATGCGGTGATCGAGGGGCGGACCGAGATCGGCGACGGCAACCACATCTTCCAGTTCGCCTCGGTCGGCGCACCGCCGCAGGACCTGAAATGGAAGGGCGAGGAGACGCGGCTGGCCATCGGCGATGACAACATCATCCGCGAATACGTCACCATCCAGCCGGGCGTCGGCGTCTCTGGCGGGCTGACTGCGATCGGCGACGGCAACCTGTTCATGGCCTGCTCGCATATCGCCCATGACTGCCGCATCGGCAGCCACGCCCAGTTCGCCAACGCCGCGACCCTGGCCGGCCATGTCGAGGTCGGCGACCATGTCCATGTCAGCGGCCTGGCCGGGGTGCATCAGTTCACCCGCATCGGCGCCCATGCCTTCGTCGCCGCCGGCGCCATGGTGGCGCAGGACGTGCCGCCCTTCTGCCTGGTCCAGGGCGACCGGGCGCGGCTGGTCTCGCTGAACGAGGTCGGGCTACGCCGCCACGGCTTCAGCGAGCCGGAGGTGCTGGCCCTGCGCCGCGTCTTCCGCATGCTGTTCCGCGGCACGGGGGAGAAGGCGGAGCGGATGGCCCGCGTCCGTCACGAGCATGGCGGCGACAAGGGCGTGGTCGAGCTGCTGGAATTCCTGTCCGAGACCAGGCGCGGCCTGGTCGCCGCCTGACGGCAACCGACCGGCACTCCGGCCTGTTGCTGACTCGAAGCCGATCTTCGAGGAGGACGCCGCTATGATCGCCGTCAGCCCGGTCCGGACCAGCATCACCGTCGACGCGCCGCCGGACCGCGCCTTCGGGATTTTCACCGGTGAGCTCGGCCGCTGGTGGCCGCTCGCCTACACCTATGCCGGAGCAGAGCTCGATACTGCCGTGATCGAACCGAGGGCCGGCGGCCTGTGGTTCGAGCGCGACCATGCCGGCCGGGAGACCGCCTGGGGCGAGGTCCGCGCCTGGGAGCCGCCGTCGCGGCTGGTGCTGTCCTTCGCCGTCGGCGCCGACCGGCAGCCCGAGCCGGAGGCGCGAGCCAGCGAAGTCGAGATCCTCTTCCTGCCGGAGGGCAGCGGCACCCGGGTCGAGCTGGAGCACCGCGACTTCGAGCGGCATGGCGACGGGGCCGGGAAGCTGCGCGACGGCATGGCCTCGCCCCAGGGCTGGGCCCTGATTCTCGCCGATTTCGCGCGGTATCTGCGGGGGTAGGGGCCTGCGGCTCTCCCGAGGTTTCCAGCACCGTCATTGCGAGCGCAGCGAAGCAATCCAGGGGCGGCTCGCACCGGCCCCTGGATTGCTTCGTCGGCTTCGCCTCCTCGCAAGACGACGAAAGATGGATCCCGTGATAGGCCGCTCGGAAGCGGGAGAAGCCATGTGTCTGGACGTGCGTGCCTCAACCCACTGGCATTTCAGTCTCGATCCACCCGGTCAGCGAGGCGTGCCTCGGCGCCCAGCCCAGCTCCGCCCGGGCGCGCTTGCCGCGCACCCGGCTGTTCGAGCCCAGGGAATAGACGGCATGGCCGAAGCCCAGCGCGGCGATGGCGTCGTCGGCCGGCCAGGGCTGAGGCGCGCCGAGGCCGAGCCGCCGGGCGATCGCCGCCGCGGCGTCGGCGAAGGACGTCTCGCCGTTCTCGACATAGTAGAAGGCGCCGGCCGGGGCGCGCCCCAGCGCCAGGGCGTAGAGATCCGCCATGTCGTCGACATGCACGTTCGACCAGATGTTCAGGCCCTGCCCGACAGGACGGACCACGCCGGTCTTGCGGGCCTGCGCCACCAGCGCCGGGATCTGTACGCTGTTCGGGTTCAGCCCGGGCCCGGTGCCATAGATCAGGCTGTTGCACAGCACCGCCGACCGAACGCCGCGCCGGGCGGCGTCGACGATCAGCCGGTCGATGGCGACGCGTGCCGCCTTGCCCGGCACCGGCTCGACCGGGGTGTCCTCGTCATAGATCTTGTCGGACGCCCATTCGCCGCGGGCATCGTCGGCCACCACGCTGGTGCCGCTGGTGTGCAGGAAGGGCTTGCCGCTGCCGGCCAGTGCGTCGAGCAGGGCCTCGGCCGCTGGCCGGTCGTCGGCGCTGGCGGTGTTGATGACGGCGTCGGCGGCCTCGGCCTCGCGCGCCAGCAGCGCGGTGTCCGACAGGTCGCCGATCACCGGCTCGATGCCCAGCGCCTGAAGCTGGGCCGCCCTCTCCGGTGAACGCAGCAGGCCGCGGATCCGGTGCCCGTCGCGCAGCAGCCGCACCGCGACGGCGCCGCCGATATAGCCGCTGGCGCCGGTCAGGAAGATGGTCATGTCCGTGCCCTCATCCATGGTCATGGCAGGAAGATGAGAGCAGGGGGCGGCTTCGGGAAGCGGCGGGGCCGGACAACCATCTGTGAACCGGCTTCACAAGTCATGATCTGACCGGCCGGGTTCTCGCCGTCACCGGTCCCGACCACATTCCGGCCCGACACAGGACAGACAGGACACCGCATGACCACCCCCTTCGTCACCGCCAATGGCGCCGAGATCCCGGCGCTCGGCTTCGGCACCTTCCGGATGAACGGCGCGGACACCGCCCGCATGGTCCGGCACGTGCTGTCCACCGGCTACCGCCACATCGACACCGCGCAGATCTATGGCAACGAGGCCGAGGTTGGCGCAGGCCTTGCCGCCTCCGGCATCGCCCGCAACGACGTGTTCCTGACCACCAAGGTCTGGGTCGAGAACTACCGGCATGACGCCTTCCTGCGCTCGGTGGACGACAGCCTGCGCAAGCTCGGCACCGACCATGTCGACATGCTGCTGCTGCACTGGCCGAACCGGCAGGTGCCGCTGGCCGAACAGATCGGCGCGCTGAACGAGGTCAAGGCCGCCGGCAAGGTGCGCCATATCGGCGTCAGCAACTTCAGCACCGCGCTGATGGCGGAGGCCGAGGCGTTGAGCGCCGCGCCGCTGGCAACCAACCAGGTCGAGTATCACCCATATCTGAGCCAGGCGCCGGTGCTGGCGGCGGCCTACAAGGCCGGGATGAGCGTGACCGCCTATTACGGCATGGCCGACGGCAAGGTGATCGGCGACCCGGTCATCAAGGCTATCGCCGGGCGCCACGGCAGGAGCGAGGCCCAGGTGGTGCTGCGCTGGCTGGTGCAGCAGCCGGGCGTCGTCGCCCTGTCCAAGACGGTCAGCGAGGCCCGCGCCGCGGCCAACCAGGCGATCTTCGACTTCGCGCTCTCGGCCGAGGAAATGGCGGCGATCCACGATTTGGCCCGCCCCGACGGCCGCCTGGTCAGCCCGGAGGGCTTGGCGCCGGAGTGGGATGCGGTGTGAGACGAGCCGGCTGACCCATTTTAGTCCCCCTCCCCCTGCGGGAGGGGGGTAGGGGAGGGGGTTCTAACCGCCAGAACGGATCTCCCGACTCCTGCTCTCCTCGCTCGACAACCCCCTCCCCCTAGCCCCCTCCCGCAAGGGGAGGGGGGACTCATTTGGGTTCGGAGGGCTACGACGCAATCCCATCCAGATCGTCATACAGCGCCTGGCTGCGCCGGTAGATCCGGTCGAACACCGGCTGCATCTGGGCGTAGCGCTCGGCCCAGGCAGGGTCGGGGGCGACCTCGGCGCCGTAGTGCACGAAAGCCCCGGCCGCCTCCTGCACCGTGCCGAACCGGCCGGTGGCGGCGGCGACCATGGCGGCGCAGCCGACCACACCGCATTCCGCCTCCTCCGGCACCAGGATCGGCAGGCCGGCGGCGCTGGCCTTGATCTTCAGCCACAGCTCGGTCTTGGCGCCGCCGCCCGATGCGATCAGCCGGTCCAGCGGCCGGCCCGACGCAGCCTCCATCACCCGGATGTGGCGGGTGACGGCGAAGGCCACGCCCTCCAGCACCGCCCGGTGCAGCTCGGCCAGGCCGTGCCCGGCGCCGAGGCCGAAGAACTGCGCTCGGGCGTTGCGGTGGGTGCCCAGCCGCTCGCCCACCAGATAGGGCAGGAAGAACAGGCCGCCGGCGCCCGGCGCGGCCTCGGCGGCTTTGGCGACGATCTCGGGATAGCTTAGCGCGCCCTCATGCAAGGCGCGGCGGGCCCAGCGCATGGCGTCGCCGCCGCTCTCCAGCAGCACGAACGGCCCCCAGCCGCCCTCGATCGTGGCGACGTTGCAGATCTCGGGGTCCAGTAGCGGCGCCTCGGTGATCAGGGTGATAATCGAAGAGGTGCCGGTGACGTCGGAGACCAGCCCCGGCCGGCAGGCGCCGGAGCCCAGCAGCGCCATCGGATAGTCGGCGCCGCCGACCAGCACCGGTGTGCCTTCCAAGAGGCCGGTCTCGGCGGCCGCCGCGGCGGTGACGCCGCCCAGGATCTCCAGCGGCGACCGCAGCCGCGGCAGCTTGGCCGGGTCCAGGCCCAGCAGCGCGATCATCGCGGGCGACCAGTCGCGCGTCGCCGGGGTCATCAGGAAGCTGCAGGACCCCTCCGTCGCCTCCATCGCGATCTCGCCGGTCAGGCGGAAATTGACATAGTCCTTCGGCATCATCACGGCCGCCGTCCGGCGCCAAGCCTCGGGATCGTGGTTGCGGATCCAGGCCAGCTTGAAGCCCGGCCAGGCCGGCGTCGGAGGGTTGCCGCTCTCGGCCAGGTAGCTTTCCGGCGCATGATCGCGCTCGAACGCGGCGACGAGGTCCAGCGTCCGCTTGTCGTTCCACAAGGGGACGGTGTCGCGGGTCAGGGCGCCGGTATCGTCGACCAGCACCGTGCCATGCATCTGGCCGCAGGCGCAGATCGCGGCGACGCGGTTGCGGCCGCCCTCGACCTGGTCCAGCACGGTCCGGATCGACTGCACGACCCCGGCCCACCAATCGGCCGGCCGCTGCTCCGACCAGCCGAATTGCGGCACGATCTGCTCATGCTCCTTCGCGGCGATGGCCAGGATCCGGCCGCCGTCCTCGACCAGCGCCGCCCGCGCGCTGCCGGTGCCGACATCGATCGAAAGGGCTAGGTCCCGGGTCATTCTGGCTCCGTGCGGCAGGCCTAATGCCGGCGCAGCCAGCGCGTGCCGTGCTGCAGCAGCACGGCGATCACGATGATCGCGCCCATCAGGACCTGCTGATGATAGCCCGGGACATTGGCCAGGTTCATGATGTTGCCGATCACCCCCATCACCATGGCGCCCAGCAGCGTGTTGACCGCGCCGCCGCGCCCGCCCATCAGGCTGGCGCCGCCGATCACCACCGCGGCGATCACCGCCAGCTCGGCCCCGACGCCGACCTGGGCCGAGCCGACCCCCGCCCGGGCGGTGGAGATGATGCCGGCCAGCGCCGCCAGCGCGCCGGAGATGACATAGACCGCGCAGACATAGCGCGGCACGGCGATGCCGGACAGGCGCACCGCCTCCTCATTCGAGCCGATGGCCCGGACGATGCGGCCGAACTTGGTGAAGCCCAGCACCACCCCGCCGACGATGAACACGGCGAACATCAGGAGGACCGGCTGCGGCACGCCGAACAGGAAGCCGGCGCCGAAATCGGTGAAGGCCTGGCCGCTGTCGCCCAAGAGGATCGGCTGGCCGTTCGAGATGATCAGCGACAGGCCGCGCGCCGCGGTCATCATGGCGAGGGTCATGACGAAGGCCGGCAGCCTGAGATAGGCGACCAGAATGCCGGTGACCAGACCGCAGCCGGCGCCGGCCAGCACCACCAGAACGGTCGATGTCTCCGGCGACCAACTGGCCACCAGGTACGCGGACAGCACGCTGCCCAGCGCCGAGACCGATCCGACCGAAAGGTCGATGCCGCGGGTCAGGATCACCAGCAGCATGCCCACCGCCATGATCCCGGTGCCGGAGATCTGGCGCAGCACGTTCATGATGTTCCGCTCAGTCAGGAAGGCGGGCGACAGCAGATGCGCGCCGACGATCAGCAGCACGAAGATGCAGAAGGTGCCGTAGCGGTGGAATAGCTCGCCGATATCGGTGCGGCTGCGGGGCGTGTCCGGCGTCCCGGCGGTCGTGGTGGTCATCAGCCGGCCATCCTCAACTCGCCGTCGCGGCGGGTCATCGCCAGCGACAGCAGGTTTTCCTCGCTGTAGCGCTCCGGCGGCAGCTCGCCGCGGATCTCGCCTTCGCTCATCACCAGCACCCGGTCGCACAGGCCGAACAGCTCCTGGTGCTCCGACGAGATCACGATCACTGCCTTGCCCTCGGCGGCCATGCGCTCGATCAGGGCGTAGATCTCGGCCTTGGCGCCGACATCGACGCCGCGCGTCGGCTCGTCGAGGATGATGACCTCGCCGCCGACATGGAACCACTTGGCCAGCGCCACCTTCTGCTGGTTGCCGCCCGACAGGCTGGAGACCGGCGCCTCGACCCCCGCGGCCTTGACCCGCAGGCTGCCGGCGAGGTCGCCGACCAGGCGCTTCTCGGCGCCGCGGCGGATGAAGCCCAGCGGGTTCACCACCGGCTTCAGCCGCGCCATGGTGGCGTTGACCCGGATCGACAGGCCCAGGATCACGCCCTGGCCCTTGCGGTCCTCCGGCACCAGCCCGATGCCGGCGGCCACGGCGTCGAGCGGGGAGCGGATGGCGACCTTGCGGCCGTTGCGGAAGATGTCGCCGCCGTCGCGCCGGTCGGCGCCGAAGATCAGCCGCGCCGTCTCGGTGCGGCCGGACCCGACCAGCCCGCCCAGCCCCAGGATCTCGCCGGCCCTGACGGCGAGGCTGACGCCGCGCACCCTTGTGCCGGCGCGCAGGCTCTCGACCCGCAGCGCCTCCGCCCCCGGCTTGCGGCGGGACTTGTCGGCGAACATGGCCGACAGCGGCCGGCCGACCATCATGCGGATGACGTCGTCGATCCCGGCCTCCTGCGACGTCACGGTGCCGACCGTGCGGCCGTCCTTCATCACCGTCATCCGGTCGGCGATGCGGAACACCTCCTCCAGCCGGTGCGAGATGTAGACGATGCCGACCCCGGCGCCGCGCAGGTCGGCGATGATCCGGTGCAGCCGCTCGGCGTCGCGGGCCGCCAGCACCGCCGTCGGCTCGTCGAAGACGATGACGCGGACGTCTCGCGACAGCGCCTTGGCGATCTCCACCACCTGCTGGTGGGCGACGGCCAGGTCGCCGACCAGGCGGCGCGGGTCGATGTCGAAGCCCAGCCGGTCGATCAAAGCGCGGGCGCGGCGGTTCAGGCCGCGCCAGCCGATCACACGTGGCAGCTCGCGCATGAAGATGTTCTCGGCCACCGACAGGTCGGGCGCCAGCGCCAGCTCCTGATGGATCACGGCGATGCCGCGCTCCAGCGCCTCGCGCGGGCCGCCGAACGCGACCGGCCGGCCCTCGATCCGCACCTCGCCGGCATCGGGCCGCATCTCGCCGCCCAGCACCCGCATCAGCGTCGACTTGCCGGCGCCGTTCTCGCCCAATAGGGCATGGACCTCGCCGGGCCGCACCGTGAAGTCGACCCCGGCCAGGGCCCGGACGCCGCCGAAGGACTTGGCGATGCCGCGCAGATCCACCAGATCGGTCATGACGCTCCTTGCCGCCTGCTTCGGCCAAAGTCGGATGGGTGCGGGCGGATTGCCTCTCCCGCGTCCGGCGGGAGAGGCAATATGAGCATGCCCATACCTGTGCTCTAGAAAACGGCGTCGGGCCGGTAGTATTTGGCCACGTTGTCCTTGGTGATGGCGGCGGGCGTGGTCAGGTCGACGCGCGGGAAATCGGCGGGCAGCGACCCGTCCAGCGCCTTCATGCCGACATCGACCGCGGTGCGGGCGATCAGGTCCGGGTCGTTCAGCCCGGTGGCGCCGTATTGCCCCTCCTGGATCAGCTGCAGCGCCTCCTTCTGCCCGTCGGCGGCGGCCAGCAGCAGCACGTCCTTGGTCTTGCCCGCCGCCTCCAGCGCCTTGCGGGCGCCCAGCACCATGGAATCGTTCTCGCCGAGCACGACATTGATGTCGGGATGGGCGACCAGCAGGTCCTCCATCGCCTTCAGCCCGCCCTCATGCGTCCAGCCGCCCCAGCCCTGGCCGACCACGCTGAAGCTGACCTTGCCGTCATTGACCAGCTGGCCTTCCACGAGGCCGCGGAACACGCCCAGCCGGCGCTCCTGCCCGACGACATTGCCTTTCTCGCCGGAGATCAGGGCGATCTTCAAGGCCTTGCCCTGGGACGACTGCGCCAGCCACTGGCCGACCTGGAAGCCGTTCTGGTCGTTCGAGGACTGGATCAGGGTGATGTATTTCGCCTTCGGGTCGACCGTGCTGTCGATCGCGATCACCTTCACCCCTGCCGCGGCCGCGGCGTTGATGGCGGGCACCAGCCCCTGCGGGTCGGCGGCGTTGATGATCAGCAGGTTGACGCCCTTGGACACCATGTCCTCGACGTCGCCGATCTGCTTGCCCATGTCGTTCTGGGCGTCGGCCGTGGCCACCTGGCAGCCGGCCTTGGCGGCCTGGTCCTTGGCCGCGGCCTCCTGCGCCGCGAAATAGGGCGCGTTCAGCGTCTTCATCGAGATGCCGATCATGCAGTCCGCCGCCTGGGCGCCGCCGATCAGGAGGGCGGTCGTGGCCAGGCTGGCCGCCAACGCGGTCTTCAACATCCGGATCCTCCCCTGGGTGCCCGGGCCTGCGCCGACCCGGTTTGGTAGTTAAAGTACCGAATCGACGGATGGTCAATTCGATTTTGGGAAGAGATGTGCCGATCGGCGCTTGAAACGACTAGGAAACTGGCTCAATCATCCTCCATTCGTAATTTTGCTACGAAATCGGAGCGAACCATGCAGCTGCGTGAGCCGGGGCGATGCGTCATCGGCGTGACTGACGGAGGCCTCGCCGGGGCGACCGGCCGCTACGTCAAGCGGCTCTCCGACCTGTCCGGCCTCTACGGCGACGCGGCGGCCTTCGCGGCGGCGGTGGAAGAGGGCGGCGACCGCATCGTCTATGAGGTACAGGATTACCGGCCCTCCACCGCCGCCGGCGACCTGATCTTCGGCGTCACCCGCATGGTGCCGGGCCGGATCGGGCGGGAATTCTTCCTGACCCGCGGCCACATCCATGCCAAAGCCGACCGGCCGGAGATCTATGCCGGCGAGGCCGGGCGCGGCCTGATGCTGATGGAAGCGCCGTCCGGTGAGATCCGCATCGTCGAGATCGAACCGCGCACCATCTGCTACGTGCCGCCATATTGGATCCACCGCTCGGTCAATGTCGGGGATGGGGAGCTGGTGATGAGCTTCTGCTACCCGGCCGATGCCGGGCAGGATTACAGCATCATCGAGCAGGCCGGCGGCATGCGGCAGCGGATCCTGGATGACGGCGCGGGCGGCTGGGTCGCAGTCGACAATCCGGATTACCGGCCGCGGCCGCAGGCGCGGATCGACGCCCTGTTCGCGGCGTCGCAGGGGGGCTGACCGTGACCGTCTACCAGCCCGCCATCCAGCCGACGCTGTATTTCATCGGCGTCACCACCGGCAAAAGCTCGATCATGAAGGTGTTCCCGGCCTGGGCCCGCGCGCTCGGCCTGGCGGACGCCGTGATCCGCGGCATCGACTTCCCACTGCACGCCGACCCGGCGGCCTATCGCGCGGCCGTGGCCTTCCTGCGCGACGACCCGTTGTCGCTCGGCGCCCTGGTCACCACCCACAAGATCGACCTGTTCCACGCCTGCCGCGACCAGTTCGAAATCATCGACCCGCATGCGGCGCTGATGGGCGAGACCAGCTGCATCTCCAAGGCCGGCGGCCGGCTGGTCTGCCACGCCAAGGACCCGATCTCGTCGGGGCTGGCTTTCGACGCCTTCGTGCCGGCGGACCATTTCGCCCGCACCGGGGCGGAGCTGTTCGCGATCGGTGCCGGCGGCTCGACCATCGCTTTGACCTGGCACGCGATGCGGGCCCGACGCGACCGGCCGTCCCGTATCGTGGTCTCGAACCGCAGCAAGGCGCGGCTGGATGAGATCCGCCGCATTCATCGCGAGATGGGCGCCGATGTGCCGGTCGACTACGTGCTGGCGCCGACCCCGGCCGACAACGATGCGGTGCTGGCCGGGCTGACGCCGGGCTCGGTGGTGGTCAACGCCACCGGCCTGGGCAAGGACGCGCCGGGGTCGCCGCTGACCGATGCCGGGCGGTTCCCGCAGCGCGGGCTGGCCTGGGACCTGAACTATCGCGGCGACCTGATTTTTTTGGACCAGGCCCGGCGCCAGCAGGCGGCGCGTGGCCTGACAGTCGAGGACGGCTGGACCTATTTCATCCATGGCTGGACCCAGGTGATCGCCGAGGTCTTCCACATCCCGATCCCGACCTCGGGCCCGCGCTTCGACGAGCTGTCCCGCATCGCCGCGGAGGCGGCGAAGGGGTAGGCTGCGGCCATGGAGAGCGTTCTCACCGTCGCGTTGCCTCTCCCGCTTGCGAGACCTTTTCGCATACCGTTCTCTCGCCGTCATTGCGAGGAGGCGAAGCCGACGAAGCAATCCAGAGGCCGGTGCGCACTGGCCCCTGGATTGCTTCGCTGCGCTCGCAATGATGGTGTTTGGAATTCTGAAAGGTTTTGCGAGCGGGAGAGGCAACGCGTTCCGTCCCGGCGTAAGCTGCTGCGCAGGAGCGACAGGGGCGGGGATTCATGCTGACAGAGACGGCCGACCGGCCCGCCAACATCCTCGAGGTGGTGCGCACGTTGCGACCGGAGCTGCGCAAGTCGGACCGCAAGGTCGCCGACGCGGTGCTGGCCGACCCGGCGCGGGTGCTGAAGGCGACGGTGGCGGAGATGGCGCTGCTGGCCGAAGTCAGCCAGCCGACGGTGATCCGCTTCTGCGTCGCCATCGGCTGCGCCGGCTACCAGGAGTTCCGGCTGCGCCTGGCGCACAGCCTAGCGCTGGGCCTGCCGGCGACGCATTCGGCGCTGCGCGACACCGACACCCCGGCCACGGTGGTCGACAAGATCTTCGACTACACCCTGTCCAGCCTGGACTGGGCGCGGAACCACCTCGACAAGGCCGCGGTCGAGGCGGCGGTGGCGATCCTGGAGAAGGCCCGGTCGATCGCCTTCTTCGGCTTCGGCGCCTCCGGCATCGTCGCCCGCGACGCGCAGCAGAAATTCCCGCTGTTCGGCGTGCCGTGCTCGGCCGAGCTCGATTCCCATCAGCAGATCATGGCGGCGTCGATGATGCAGCCGGGCGATGTCGCGGTGGTGATCTCCAACACCGGCCGCACCCGTTCGATCATCGAGGTGGCGCGGACCGCGCGCGAGAATGGCGCCAAGGTGATCTGCCTCACCGGCACGGATTCGCCGCTGGTGCCCTACAGCGACGTGGCGCTGGTGGCCGAGACGCTGGAGAACACCAGCGTCTACACCCCGACGATCTCGCGCATCGCCGCGCTGGTGGTGATCGACATCCTGTCGACGGCGGTCGCCCTGCGCCGCAACGACGCCCATTTCCAGCGCTTCCAGACCATGAAGCGCCGGCTGAACGAGCTGCGGTTCAACGAAAGGCTGTGAGGGGGCTGTGACGCGGCCGAATTTCACTCACGCCCCACTCTCTTGTCATTGCCGGGCTTGACCCGGCAATCCAGGGGCCGCCGAGAGCGGTTCTCGAAGGCCCCTGGATCCTCGGGTCGAGCCCGAGGATGACAATAAAAGAGGATAGTGGAAGGGCAGGCCTTCACCCCAGCTTCTTGATCAGCGCCATGGCCGCTGCCGGGGCCTTCGGCTTGAAGCCGTTGATCATATAGACGAAGACGTCGCGCGACTTCGGCGGCTTCTTCTCCAGCGCCCCGACCGGCGTCAGGTCGTCCGGCGCGCCGCCCTCGGCCCAGGCCCAGGCCCGCTTGGCCCATTGGTCGATCGCCTTCGGCGTGTAGCCGGTCTCGACCTCCTCGGACGCGCGCTGCAGCCGGGCATAGACGAAGGGGGCGGTGACGTCCGGGATCTCCGGGAAGCCCTCCTTGTCGGTCAGCGCCACCGCCACCTTGTGGGCGCGCAGCATGTCGATGAATTCGGGGGTGCGGAAGCTGTCATGCCGGACCTCGACCACATGGCGCAGCGCATGGCCGTCGACCTCATGCGGCAGCAGCTTCAGGAAGGCCTCGAAATCCTTCGGGTCGAACTGCTTGGTCGGCAGGAACTGCCAGTTGATCGGCCCCAGCTTCTCCTTCAGCTCGGTGATGCCGCTGTGGACGAAACGGTCGATCGACTCGCCGGCCTCGGCCAGCACCCGCCGGTTGGTGGTGAAGCGCGTGCCCTTGACCGAGAAGACGAAGCCCTCCGGCGTCTCCTCGCGCCATTTGGCGAAGCTCTCCGGCTTCTGCGAGCCGTAATAGGTGCCGTTGATCTCGATCGAGGTGACCTGGCGCGAGGCGTATTCCAGCTCGCGCTTCTGCGCCAGGCCCTTGGGATAGAAGGTCTCGCGCCAGGGCTCGAAGGTCCAGCCGCCGATGCCGACGCGAATCCCGGTTGCACTCTTCGAAGCCATGGCGTCCTCCCCTTGGTCAGGACGTCATCGGAACATATGGCGAACAAGGAATCAAGCGCCGGCCGTGCGGGGCCGGCGCCTGTGGCGGCTACAGCTTGATCTGCAGCTTGACGTCCGCCGGTCGGCCCTCGGCGGCGCGCTCGAAGGCGGCGATGCTGTCCTCGAAGCCATAGGTGTGGGTGACCAGCGGCTTCAAATCGACCTTGCCCGAAGCGATCATGGCGATGGCGCGGTCATAGACATTGGCATAGCGGAACACGGTCTCGATCCGCACCTCCTTGGCCGCGGCGGCGACCAGGTCGACCGCCACCGGCTCGACCGGCATGCCGATCACCACCAGGCAGCCGCCGGGGCGCACGGCGTCGAAGATGCCGGGATAGGCGCGCGGGCTGCCGCTGGCCTCGAACACCACATCGGCGCCCCAGCCATCGGTCGCCGCAGCCACCGCATCGGCCAGGCTGGTCTCGCGGATGTTGACGCCGGCGATGCCGGGATAGCGCTCGGCGATCGCCAGCTTCTCCGGCAGCAGGTCGGAGATCAGCACCCGGCTGCAGCCGCCGGCCAGGGCCGCCAGCGCCGCCATGATGCCGATCGGCCCGGCGCCGATAACCACGGCGAAGTCGCCCGGCTGGATCCGCGCCTTCACTGCCGCCTGCAGGCCGACGGCGAAGGGCTCGACCATCGCGCCCTCGGCGAAGGAGACGTTGTCCGGCAGCTTGAAGGTGAAGCCGGCCGGGTGCACCACCTCCGGCGTCAGGCAGCCATGCACCGGCGGGGTGGCCCAGAACACGACGCTGGGGTCGACATTGTAGAGGCCAAGCTTGGAGGCCTTGGAGGTCAGGTCGGGGATGCCCGGCTCCATGCACACCCGGTCGCCGGGCTTCAGGCTGGTGACGCCGGGGCCGGCCTCGATGACGGTGCCGGCGGCCTCATGGCCCAGCACCATCGGCTCCTTGACCACGAAGGGCCCGATCCGGCCATGGGTGTAGTAGTGCACGTCGCTGCCGCAGACGCCGACGGTGTCGATCTTGATCCGGACGTCGCCCGGCCCGAGGGTCCGGGGCAGGTCGATCTCGCGCAGCGACAATTCCCTCTGCCGCTCCAGGACCAGGGCACGCATGCTGGCTTCCTCCCGAATTCGGGCCGAACGCGCGGCCGGCCCCACCCCTCCTTGGTACGACACTTTGCCGGGGGCGGGGAAGGCGTCTCTGCACAAATGTCTTTCGTTGGATACGAAAGTTCATGATGGCGAGCGCCGCTGCCGGTCCCGTCATGACAATTGCCATGACGGGACGGGGAAGGGCCCTCAGCCCGCCAGCGCCAGATAGTCCCGCTTGCCGATCTCCACGCCCTTGTGGCGCAGGATGTCGTAGGCGGTCACGACGTGAAAATAGAAGTTCGGCAGCACCATGGTCAGTGCGTAGCTGCGGCCGGTGAACTCCACCTTCCGGTCGCGCAGCGGGAGGATCACCGTCTCCTCCTCGCGGCCGTCGACCTGGTCCGGGCCGACGCTCTCCAGATAGGCGATGGTCCTGGCCAGCCGGTCCTTGAGCTGATCCAGGGTGGTCTCGTTGTCCTCGAAGGGCGGCGGGGTCAGGCCGGCCAGACGGGCGGCGCCGAACTTGGCGGCGTCGCTGACCCGCTGGATCTGGCCCGACAGCGGGTACATGTCGGACGCGAGGCGCGCCTCGACCAGCGTGGCCGGGTCGACCCCGGCGGCCTCGGCATGGGCCGCGGCCTTGTCCAGCAGCGTCGACAGCATGCGCAGCTTCGGCAGCATCACGCCGACCGAGATCTCGTGCAGGGAGAGGGGCAAGGGATTGCTCCGATGAAAGGCGGGCGCCGCATCGGCCCGGGCGTTCGGCGGCGGGGAACCCTCCGCCCTCGACTCGCTTGCGGTCAAGCGCCGCAGGGGAGGGGCCGGCTTGACGGCGCGCAGCCTCCTCTGTACCAATCGGTAAAGTCAGTTCCGTTCGGTACAATCCCATCGAGGAGAGCCGCCATGACCGCCGACCGTCCGCCGCTGCCGCCCTTCACCCGCGAGACCGCGATCCGGAAGGTCCGCATGGCCGAGGATGCCTGGAACACCCGCGACCCTGAGCGCGTATCGCTGGCCTATACCGAGGACAGCCGCTGGCGGAACCGGGCCGAATTCCCGCAGGGCCGGGCTGAGATCGTCGAGTTCCTGACCCGGAAATGGGCGCGGGAGCTGGAGTACCGGCTGATCAAGGAGCTCTGGGCCTGGGAGGGCAACCGCATCGCCGTCCGCTTCGCCTATGAGTGGCACGACGATTCCGGCCAGTGGTACCGCTCCTACGGCAACGAGAACTGGGAGTTCGATGGGCACGGGCTGATGCGGGCCCGCCACGCCTCGATCAATGACCGGCCGATCGCGGCCTCCGAGCGCAAGTTCCACTGGGACCGGTCCGGCCCGCGGCCGGCGGACCATCCGGGGCTCAGCGACCTCGGGCTCTAGCCTTGCCGCGGATCGTCGCCGAGCGCTCCGATGTGCTGCCGGCCTTGGCCGAGGTGTTCCGCGAGCACGGCTTCGAGGGCGCCAGCCTGGTCCTGATCGGCGAGCGCACCGGCCTGGGCAAGGGCAGCCTTTACCACTTCTTTCCGGGCGGGAAAGAGGAGATGGCGGCGGCGGTGCTGGCCGAGATCGATACCTGGTTCGAGCAGCACATCTTCCGCCCGCTGCGGCAGGAAGAGCCGCGCCGCGCCGTGGCGGAAATGATCCGCGCGGTCGACGGCTACTTCCGCTCCGGCCGCCGGGTCTGCCTGGTCGGCGCCTTCGCGCTGGGCGATGTCCGCGACCGCTTCGGCGCCGCCATCCACGGCTATTTCGCCGCCTGGACCGATGCGCTGGCGCAGGGGCTGGCACGATCGGGGCTGGCCGAGGACACGGCTCGCGACCGGGCGGAGGAGGCGGTGGCGGCGATCCAGGGCGCCCTGGTCCTGGCCCGGGCACTGGACGACCCCGCCGCCTTCCGCCGCTCCCTGGCCCGGATCGAGGCCCGGCTCACGGCGGGGTAGGGCGGGGGCTGAGAGAGCGCTCTTCCAACCCACACCGACCGAGTCCCCCCTTTCCCTGCGGGAGGGGCAGGGGGAAGGGGGTTCGTGCCGTCGGAGCCGGGCCCCGTTCGCTCTCGTCATCGACAACCCCCTCCCCCTAGCCCCCTCCCGTGAGGGGAGGGGGGGACTGGTTCTGTCAGGAACCCGATCAGCGCCTCCGCGACCTCCTCCGGCCGCTCCTCCTGCAGCGCGTGGCCGCAGGGCAGGGCGTGGCCGCGGACATCCGTGGCCTTCTCGCGCCAGGTCGCCAGAACGTCGTACAGCTCGCCGACCACGCCCTTCGCGCCCCACAGCGCCAGCAGCGGCGCCTCGACGCGGCGGCCGGCGTCGGCGGCGTCGTGCTCCAGATCGATCGTCGCCGCGGCGCGGTAGTCCTCGCAGATCGCATGGACCGCACCGGGCTGGCGGTAGCAGCGCAGATATTCCTGCGCCAGCTCCTCGCGCGGCACGCCCGGCGTCCGGCTCTGCCCGGCCAAGTGATGGCGCAGGTAGAATTCCGGGTCGGCCTCGATCAGCCGCTCCGGCAGCGGCGCCGGCTGGATCAGGAAGAACCACCAGAAATAGCGGGTGGCGAAGGCCCGGTCGGTCCGGGCATACATCGTCGCGGTCGGCGCGATGTCCAGCACGGCGATGCGCCCGACCGCGCCCGGATGATCCAGCGCCATGCGATGGGCGACGCGGCCGCCGCGGTCATGGCCGATCACGGCGAAGCGGTCGTGCCCCAGGGTGCGCATCACCGCCACCTGGTCCGTCGCCATCGCTCGCTTGGAATAGTTCACATGGTTGTCGCCGCCTTCCGGCCGCGAGCTGTCGCCATAGCCGCGCAGATCGGCGGCGACCACCGAATACCCGGCCGCGACCAGGCGCGGCGCCACCGCGTGCCAGGTGGCATGGGTCTGCGGATGGCCGTGCAGCAACAGCACCGGCGGCCCGTCGCCGGCGCGCGCGCCATGGATGCGGATCCCGGGCGCGGTATCGATGTCGAAGGGCGTGAAGCCGGGCATCAGGGACATCGTCGGACCTCCGCGGATCGCCCAGTCTCACCCATCCCGGATGCGATTGCGACCGGCCGCGGCTCAATGGGCCCGATCGGCGGAGGGCTGGGACAGCCGGTCGACCAGGGCGATGCCGATCGCCGACAGGATGAAGACGCTGTGGATCACCGTCTGCAGGATGATCCCCGTCTCGGTGTAGCTGGTGTTGTCCGGCGACCCGACATTGCCGGCGCCGATGAAGGTGCGCAGCAGGTGGATCGAGGAGATGCCGATGATCGCCATGGCGAGCTTCACCTTCAGGATGCTCGCATTGACATGATCGAGCCATTCCGGCTGGTCCGGATGGCCGCTCAGGCCCAGGCGGGAGACGAAGGTCTCGTAGCCGCCGACGATCACCATCATCAGCAGGTTCGAGATCATCACCACGTCGATCAGCCCCAGCACCACCAGCATGATCTGCTGCTCGCTGAGCTCGGGCGTGTGGACGACCAGGTGCCACAGCTCCTTCAGGAACAGGAAGGCGTAGACGCCTTGGGCGACGATCAGCCCGAGATACAGCGGCAGCTGCAGCCAGCGCGACCCGAAGATCAGGGCCGGCAGCGGCCGCAGGCGGTGCAAGGTCGGGGAGGTGTCCTGCGGCATGTCCGGCTCCGGGTGCGAGGGTCGACGCCCTTATACAGGGCCGGCACGGCCTGTCGGAGGAGGATTTTCCGGAACCCCGCCCTGCGCCTCGATTCGCGGGGGCTGCCATTCTTTCGACAAACATGATAGGTTTGAATGGGTTGTCGTTGATCCCTGTGATCACGATGTAAGAAGGGGCGCTTATGCCCCGGGGGAGTCTGGAGGGGGCCGCCATGGCCGGTTCGGGACGATGGCTGAGGACCACAGCGCTGCTCGGTCTTGTCGCCGGAATCATCGCCGGGTGCGGCAGTGACAAGCCTCGGCCGTCCGGCAGCAACGTCGCCTATTGGGAGCCGCAGATCCAGAAGGCGTCGAAGCGCTTCAACGTGCCACCGGAATGGATCCGCGAGGTGATGCGGATCGAGAGCGGCGGCCGGTCGACCTGGAAGGGTGGCCAGCCGATCACCAGCTCCGCCGGCGCCCAGGGCCTGATGCAGGTGATGCCGACGACCTATGAGGAGCTGCGCCAGAAGCACGGTCTGGGCCGCGACCCCTACGACCCCGAGAACAACATCATGGCCGGCACCGCCTATATCCGCGAGCTGTACGAGATGTACGGCTCGCCCGGCTTCCTCGGCGCCTACAACGCCGGCCCCGGCCGCTACCGGCAATATGTCGAGAACGGCCGCAGCCTGCCGCCGGAGACCCGGCGCTACATGGATATCGTCGGCACGCAGATCGCCGGCATCGAGCCGGGGTCGAGCCGGCCCGACCGGATGACGCAATACGCCGAGAGCCAGATCCAGCAGCGGGTCGACGGCGCCATCCAGGCCCGCACCGGCCAGCCGGGCAGCCGCTCGCCGGTGGTGATGGCGATGGCGCCGATCCCGGATCGGCTGTCGCCGGAGGAGCAGGGCACCGCGGCCCGGGTCGACGCCGCTATCGCCGCCCGCACCGGCCAGCCGATCCCGGCCCAGCCGGCGGTGGTGGCGATGCA